>JAUYHF010000023.1 GCA_030690165.1 Deltaproteobacteria bacterium
AGGAGAAGGACAAGACCTATGGGTGTGTTCAGCGACAGAACGAGTATGGAAAGAATACTGTATGCTGTATTTACCTATGAAAACAAAAAGGAGGGAACTAATACCCCTTTCTTACTGACACATAATAATTGACATTACCCACAATAGAACCGCAACTGCTGTTCGTAAAATAGAACAGATTTACTTCTCCGGCTCAAGCCGCGCCAGCATGCCGTTCGATTCGTCGGTGAGTAAATAGATATAGCCGTCGGGGCCCACTCGCACGTCGCGGATACGGCCGATGGCCGTGCGCACGAGCCGCTCTTCCTTCACCACCTTTTCGCCGTCGAGTTCCAGGCGCACCAGCATCTCGCCGCGCAGCGCGCCAACGAGAAGATTGCCGCGCCATGCGGTAAATTTATCGCCCTCGTAGAACGCCATGCCCGATGGCGCAATCGACGGCACCCATTTGTAGAGCGGCTGCTCCATTCCGGGCTTGTGCGTACCCTCGCCGATTTTGGTGCCCAGTCCGTAGTTGACGCCGTAAGTAATCACCGGCCAGCCGTAATTGCGCCCGGCGCGCATTACATTGATCTCATCGCCGCCCTGTGGCCCGTGCTCGTGCGTCCACAGCTCGCCGGTTATCGGATGCAGCGCCGCACCCTGCATGTTGCGGTTGCCGAGCGTGAATTTTTCAGGTTTGGTGCCAGTGCGTTTCACGAATGGATTGTCCGTTGGCACGCGCCCATCGTCGTGCAGCCGGATCACCGAACCAGCATGATCGTCCAGTCTCTGCGCACGCTCCATTTCCCCGCGGTCACCAAGCGTGAGATAGACATAACCCTGTCGGTCGAACACGATACGTCCGCCGAAATGATGATCCGAAGAAGTCTTGGGCTCCATGCGGAACAGTACCTGCGACTGCGTAAGCCGGTGGCCGTCCAATTTAGCGCGCATAAGCTCAGTGCCATAACCGCCTGCGCCTGCGCCGCTGTACGATAGGTATATCCAGCCGTTATCTGCGTATTTCGGGTGCAGCACAACATCGAACAAGCCACCCTGTCCCACCGCGACCACGCTCGGCACGCCCTCGACGGGTCTGGGATCAAGTTTGAAATCCTTAGATATGATGCGCAGCCGCCCCTCGCGCTCAGTAACCAGCATGCGCCCGTCTGGCAAAAACGCCATCGACCAGGGATGCGAAAGCCCTTCGACCAGCGTCACCAAGTTGAAAGCATGTTTTTCCGAACTCATTGGCCTGGAATCGGCGGCCGCAGCAAACTGCGATATAACCGCAAGCCATGTGGAGACACATGCTATCCCCTTCATCATCACATGTGCTTTCATATCTGTGTAACCCCCTATATTTTATGCTTTTAAAACAACATGCTATAATTATTTATCAGATTTTTTCAATCCACGCTCCCGCGTGGTGGGCTACCACGCGACTTTCACACCATCGCCACACAGTCTTGAGGAAAAGGAGATATGTAAGCTGTTCAACATAATCCCCATAGCTCATGCCGTCGTCGCGGAGGACATTGCAGTAATTCCAGAGTTTTTGAACAATTTGTGCAGACCCGTTAGCCATATCTTTATGAGAAACGATTAAGGAATTCGGTTATCGTAAGTATCTCTATACCTTTGTATTTTTTTAGGCGAAGCAGGTGGGAGTCTCCGCTCACAATAATATCAGCCTTGCCGTCAATAGCAAGATTGATAAAGACATTGTCTGAAGGGTCTTCAATGACAACATATTCATTGGATATAATATTGACCTGTTTCCCAAATTTCTGTATATCTGCAATAATCC
Organism: Deltaproteobacteria bacterium; assembly: GCA_030690165.1. Lineage (NCBI taxonomy): Bacteria > Pseudomonadati > Myxococcota > Myxococcia > Deltaproteobacteria bacterium. The sequence continues at coordinate 1,793 of JAUYHF010000023.1, forward strand.
CATATATCTCCGAAATCTCAAGAGAGAATTTGACGGACAGTACCCGTACGAGTTCATCCAGAGTCTGCAGGGAAAAGAGGAGGTTGTAACTGGTTTGTATCAGCTTCAATGCCTGCCGCGGGGTTCCCTTCCACAGATAAGCTGATATAAGGACATTTGTATCAACAACAATATTACGGATCACTTCACTCCTCTGACCTCATGAACGATTTTTTCAATCTCTTTCATTGTCATCAGAGCAAGTTTTTTCTTTTTCACAACCGCGTCCATGGAATCAAAGATGTCCTTTTCTTCCGCAGGGAGAACAATCACTTCCACCTTGCTGCCTGCCTTAAAGGGAAGCGCTGTCAAGTGTATGCTCTTTTTCTCGTCTACTTCCAATAGCTTCTTAACTACATTCATATCAAGCCTCCTTCATGCTTTATTTTACTACATCTGCTCATAATAACAATGCTATTCAATATAATCGCCATCGCGGAGGACATTGCAGTAATTCCAGCCTGCCTGTGCGTGTCCGCACGCAGACAGGAGTTTTTGAACGATTTGTGCAGGGGCTCATATTTTTAACCTTTCTGTGAAGTATCGTATCGTTTAGATTTTTTCATATTGCATTCATTTTAATTTCAGAGTTTTGAAGGATTGACAGACTCATAATAATTCTTTGAAAAATCAGAATGAATTATTATGCTCTGCTAAATGCATATTTCTTTTCGCGCATATGAAAAGCAGCTTCTCCTCCTTCTAATATTTCGCAAACTTTCTCCCTTGTACCCAAATCTTTCCCTGTTGGGTCCTTCCTCGTATCTTCAATCGCTCCCAATGAATATGTTATCTTTGTTTCTCCAGAGGGAGGCGTCTTTTCAAATGAAGCAACTATTACTTGTTCTGAATCAGTGTTCACTACAAGGTTTGGATTGTGTGTTATAAGAATAATCTGTCTTCTGGTCTTAGCCTTCTGAAAATATCCAGTTAAAACTTTGTAGACAGATTGGTTGTCAAGATTCTCTTCTGGTTGATCTATCAACAGCGGTCGTCTGTCATTCTTGTCCATCTCTAAATACAGGATCAATAATACGATTCCTTTTACTCCAGGCGATAAGTTTTCTAACTCTATCCCATCGTACTTAATTCCGTAATTAAGACTTATATGATCTGTGCTATACAGCCAGTCATCAAATTGGGCCTCAGATATTTCAGATAATAATTGAGATTGTAAAGTATATTCTCCATTTTTATCATCTAATGTTTCTCTTAACTCCAGAAGAGCTTTTTCAATATTCTCCTTATCTCTTGTTATCCAATATTGCTCTATTATTTCTTTTGCCTTAGTCGCCAGATCACCAGATGCTCTATACGGACCTTTTGTTCTATGGTCAAGTAGCGATTCCCCCTTATTAGCCCAATCAGTTGTACGAGCTTCCCATTTAATATAAAACTCTAAGCTTCTCTCTTCTTTATTACCAGCTTCCAAAGTATGACTTAGCGATCTATAGAGGTCTTCAAGTGTTTTCTGCTCCTCTTTAAGATTGTCGAAATAGCTTAAATACTTTCCCCATCGGTCTACAGATTTATTTTTTAGCTGTTCTGATTTACTTGATTTGATATCTTCTATTGTTTTATTTAGTTTATCAATCTCTGTATCAATAGCTTGAATCCTCTTCTGAATTTCAATGCTTTTTTGCTTCTTTGCCTGATCAACTGTTGATTTGGCTTCTAATTCAGCAATACGCTTGTCTATAGATTTATGAGTTGTTTTTTCCGGGTATGCATCTGTATCAAGCCCTGAGATTTCTTTAATTTCTCGTTCCAGTTGGTCATTTCTTTGATTCAATGGGGTTATTACGTCACCTTTAAATAAAGGTTCAAAATTACCAATTGTATCGCCTTCTATTCCTATATGTGCCAAATCACTCTTTAATTGCTCGTAAAATTCATTTATATCTTCCTTGAAACTTTCTACCCTGTCTCTAATTTTCACAATCAGCTCAACGAGTTGCTTACTTTCACTTATCTTCTCAACAATTATTTTCCTTAAATCTCTCAGCTTTATTAATTCTTCTTCTATTTTCTGCTCTTCCTCGTTATCAAATGAAGGTATCTGCTTCTTAAGACCCTCTTTTTCATTCTTCAATTCATCAATTCTTTTCTCTTTTGAAGGCAATGACCTCTGTTCTTGATTCAGATGTAGTATTTCCTCATTAAGTTTGGTGATCGCAGCTCTAAGCCTTATCCTCTGTTCTCCAATTCGTTCTGTTTTCGTAGCTCTCAGATCTGCGAAGCTGGTTTCGCCAAGTTTATCTGTATCATCTAAATATTCAAATATTACATTCTCAATTTCATTTACAAGCTCCAGACCCACACGATCTTCTGAACATAATTGTTCAACAAATTGTTGTGAAAGGTATCGGACTTTATTTTCTTTACCCGGCAAAAGAGGCTTTCCTATTTTTTTATTATCTGGTGAACCACCCAACCACTCCACAGTAACCTCAGTTCCTATGAGTTCCTTATGCGCTTTGTAAAGAAAAGATGCCTTATTCTCCTTCCACGATCCAGTTGCAAAGGCTGTTAAGTCAAGCAATGCTGTTTTGCCTGATCCTTTACCACCGATTACACTCACTAATGCGGGATTAATTGGGAATTTAATATCTGCAAACCATCCATTAGAATTTTTAAAATGGAGAGACTTTATAATACGATTTTCATCACGCGTATCAGGAATTGTTTTGCCAATATGAACTCTTGCTTCAGGTTCATAAAGTATCTGGCGAAGACCTTCAAAAGTAGGATCAGCTTTTATCCAGCAATAACGATCTAAATCTGGTTTAAAAAGCTTATCCTCTTTATGAGCGTCAGAACCATGCACACATGGCTTTCTACCATTAATTTTTCTTTCTAATTCTTCTTCTGTGTCTACTCCTTGTCCTAGAAAATATATGCGATCATTCGGATTACTTGATAACACTATGTGACTAAAACGGTAAATTTCAAGTCTTACAGCTTTATAACCATCATCGTGTGACAAACCAGATGCTCCATCATTACTACTATTAGAAACTGCTATTATTGAATTCTTCTTGAGCCACGCCTCATTCTTAAACCAGTCCTTGAAACTATCGAAACTCGGCTTAAATTGACAAATTCCTTCTCTGTAGGCTACTTCATCTGTAATTAGTAAATCTTGTTTGTAAATTTTTCCAAGATTTGTTAGGCCGATTTGGTTGCAAGGGTATTTTTGCTCATTAAATGTGAAAGTAAAGCGGCTAAGTGCATCTTCAATATTATCAATATGATTGGAATCGGAAACATCAACCAATATATGAATATTTATAGCAGCGCCTTCCTTAGTAAAAGGTGATATCCTGAACTCAATATTAGGCAAAATCAAATGAAAATTTTGAAGACGGTTGTTAACATTTTTCTCTTTGTAAATATTTTTATAGCCATCTATTGAGGCATAATCAGTAATTCCTATTGCACATATACTTGCATCAGCTAACTCAAGAGCTTTGATGTATGTCTCCCATCCTTCAAACTTATTATGTAGAACAGATTCTGGTGTATGAATGTGTAAATCCCATCGTCTCCACTCTGATCCTTTCGGGTATTTACTTGGCATAATGAACCCCTCCCTTAGAGTTGCTTTTATTGGCCTGATGAACAAGGCTTCCCGAAAACGCCCTTTTCAAAATCGCCTGCCGCAGGCGTTCAGCACGTTTAAGATTAATGTTCATTGTTCCTTCTATTTCCTCTGTGTTCACCGGGGACAGTCCCATCGTGTTCTCTACTCATTGCGTCCGTCCTTATTATTTTTTTCTATACACTTCATCGTGACTCCCTATATCAAAAAGGATAATTTCTTTTTCTTTAACGATAATTGTCAGCGTAACACGGTAGCTATGGGTTAGACTCACTGCCTGTACGCCCTCAAGTTTTCCACCGAGGTAATGGAATTCAAGATGCGGCTGAAATGGATCACGCCGCAAATCTTCAACGAGTTCCTCAAAAGCCCGTTTCAAATCAGGGTGCTTTTTAAAAAACTTCTTTGCACAGCGCAAAAAATAGTTGGTGGTTGTTAAGCTGAACACTATTTTTCCAGTTCAAGCGCCTTTATCAACTCTTTGGCATTTTTAAATTTAGTTACCCTTCCTGCCTTTAAATCTTCAAGCGATGCCCGGATGCGGGCATTATACGCCTCATCCTCAGCCTCGACCAGTTCCTGATACCGTTCTTCTGAGAGGACAACATACTGAGGCTGATTGTTTTTGATAATGTGGACAGGCCCCTCTTTCAAAACTTCATCTACGGCCGAAATCCCCTTTCTCTTAATTTCCTGTGCAGCCAAGGTATTCATTTTGATACTCCTTTAAGTATCTATTTTAGCGCTTAATTTATCTCAAAATTCCTTTTTAGTCAATCTAAAATCTTTAAATCGCAAATCTAAATTCATAGTAACCCCGCCACCCCCACATTCTGCCATGTGCCGCTTACGACCTTCCAGTCTTTGTTTTCCTTTTTGAATATCAATTCAAATCTGTAGCCTGCAGCAGATTCAGGGATTATATCTTTAATGCTTTTTACTTCCTTGCCCCTGACAAGAATCACATTGGCCTTTACAAGGGCTGTGCCGCCCTTTACCTCTGCGTCTACGCTTCTCACAAAGATAGAAACAGTCTCTGCCCTAATGAAATGGTAAAGGAGTAGCCTCCTGACACTATCATAATCATTCCCTTCTTGATCTCTGTATGATTTGGAGATATGTTTTCTTACTCCGTCTATATCCTTTTTCTGGCCTGCCTCTGCAATATCTTTTACTATGCCTTTTAATATATCTTCATCTGGCACACCCTTTGCACAGCCTGAGAAAATAAGAAGGCTAAGAAGAATAATCGCTGATCTCATAACCACCTGCTCTAATTTTTTATTTCCATTCCTTTCCAATCCTTGCGCCTATGAGTTGGCCTGCAAGAAGGGCAATAACGCTTACAGGGATAATGGCATAGCTGAAACCAAAGAGCCTTCGCAGTATAATGTTTGCAAGTATGGGTATGTATATGCACCTCGCCCATGGCCTTGAAAATCTTGTAAATCTTTTTCGGTAGAAACCAATCGGAATATTACCAAGCAGTATCAGCGACAGAAATGCAATAATGGAAAAACCTCCTGCCTCTACCATCCCGCCTCCTCTCTGATATTTTGAATCTTATTTAGAATATTCCCGCCTGCTTCTGGAGCCAACGGATATACTGAATAATCTGCTCTAACTTATCCCGGCTTATATTGGGAAGAGGCGGCATATTTCCAAATGTCCAATGGTGCGCTATTACGCCATTCTGAACCGCACGATAGAATGCCTCATCTGCATGATGATTTGGTTCATAAATTTTGTGCACCAACGGCGGCCCATTATTAGCGCCTATTCCAGCCTGACCGTGGCATAAAGCACAGTTTTTGTTGAACAAGGTTTCCCCGCCTGTCAACTCCTTGGGAAGCTTTGCCTGCGCCAAAACAAGCGCAAGATGAAGAGTTATGCTCAACAAAAATCCGCATATTGCCGCAAAAAAGATATTTTTTATCGCCATAAATTTATTCCTCCTTATAATGTAATCATAATCTCACCCAAAAAACACCTCTGCCACTTTGTATATATCCATATCAACTGTTTTTGTCTGCTTAACGCCTTCTTCAAGCGGGATGGCGACGATCTTATTTCCCTGAAGCGCAACCATCGTGCCAAAATTGCCTTCATTTATACACTCCACTGCCCTGACGCCGTATCTTGTTGCCAAAATCCTGTCGTGGGCTGTCGGGCCTCCGCCTCTCTGCAAATGACCCAGGACAACATGCCGGCTCTCCACGCCTGTTGCCTTTTCAATCTCCTTTGCAAGGAATTCGCCGATGCCGCCAAGCATAGCATGGCCGAAGGCGTCTTTTTTTGCGTCCTTTGTAATATAGCCTTCAATCCCCTTTGGCACCGCGCCTTCTGCCACAACAATTATACTAAATCCCCTTCCCTGCCTTGCCCTTTTTCTGACAATATCAGCAACATCCTTAACCTCAAATGGCTTTTCAGGGATAAGTATCATATCCGCGCCGCCTGCAAGACCGCCATATACGGCAATCCATCCTGCGTGTCTCCCCATCACTTCAACAACCATTGCCCTGTGATGCGCCTCTGTTGTTGTGTGTAGCCTGTCAAGCGCCTCTGTTACGATGCTTATTGCCGTGTCAAAGCCGAAAGTAAAATCCGTGCCTGAAAGGTCGTTGTCTATGGTCTTTGGCACGCCTATTGTTTTTATTCCTTGCTTGTATAATTTTGCGGCAACACCAAGCGTATCATCGCCGCCAACGGCTATAAGCGCATCCAGTCCAAGCTTCTTTATATTATTTACAACCTTCTCTGCCATTTCAGGAGACTTGAAGGGGTTTGTCCTGGATGTGCCGAGGATCGTCCCACCCCTGGGAAGTATGCCCGATGCTGCTTTGGTATCCAGCGGCACGGTGTCAATCTCCACCAGCCCTTTCCATCCGTCCTTGATGCCGATAACTTCATAACCGTAATTGACAGCCTTTTTTACAACTGCCCTTATTACAGCATTAAGTCCGGGGCAGTCGCCGCCGCCTGTAAGAATTCCTATTTTCATAATCTCACCTCCGTTTTTAGCTGATAGCTGATAGCAACTACTATGAGCTATGAGCTACGTTCACTGTTTTGCCATCTCATCCAATATCTCTGCTGTCCTGTCTTTAACAGGCAGATACACCTTAAACACGCTCCCTTTTCCGGCCTCGCTTTCCACCTCTATTTTACCGCCGTGCGCCTCTGCAATCTCTTTGCAGATGCTTAAGCCGAGACCCACGCCGCCCGCGCCTGTTGTCCTTGCCTTATCCACTCTGTAAAAGCGGTCAAATATATGAGGAAGGTCTTCCTCTGCAATGCCCATGCCTGTGTCAATTACTTTAATTATAGCCCAATTATCCGACTGTTCCAGCGAAATCTCTATCCTGCCGTCCTTTGGCGTATATTTAATGGCATTATATATCAGATTGAACAGAAGCTGGCCTATCCCAATCTTGTCCCCCATTATAACAACACCTTCTTTCTTAGCCATAACCATATCAATGCCTTTGTCTTTTGCCAGAGGCAGGGTTTGATTAAACCTCTCTTCAACAATCCCATCCAGCTTTATATTATCATTAGGCAGTCTAACCCTGCTGTCAAGTTTTGCAAGATTAAGGAGGCTCTTTACAAGGGCGCTCATCTTATCTATCTCTTCAAGGCTGCTCTTAATAACCTCCTTGAAGCCTTCTACTGTTTTTTCAGTTTTAAGCGCAATCTCCATCTCGCCTTTCAGAACAGTCAAAGGGGTTTTCAGTTCATGAGACGCATCTGCTGTAAATTGCTTCATCTGTTTAAAAGAAAGTTCAAGCCTTGCAATCATGTCATTAAATGTCTTTGCCAATCTCCCGAGTTCATCTTTAGGGCCGGAGACATCTAATCTCTCGTTTAAGCTCCCTGCCTCTATCTTTCTGGCAAGGACTGTAACCATATCCACAGGGCTAAGCGCTTTTTTTGCAAGGAACCAGCCCACACCGCTTGCCAATATTACAGCAAGAGGGATTCCAAATATCAGGATATAAAACAAAGCGTTTAGCGCCGCAGTAGATTCCTGCAGCGGCGCGCCGACCTGCAATATGCTTATTAGCTGGCCATTTTCCATTAAAGGAAATGTAACAATCCTGACCGGATACTGGCCTATGTTTTTTATGGTCTCATATGTGGCATTGCCGGCAATAGAATGATGATACGTCTGGGCTGACAAAGGAAGATGGTTTTTCCCGAGGGTTGAAGATGTAAATACTATCTTGCCATATTCATCCATCAGTTGAATAAAATTGCCTGATGTCTTTATTCCAAAGAAATGCTCAAGAAAGATATCAAAGTTTTGAGGCAGATTTACGGTGCCGGGCCTGAATACTGCCCTGGAAACCATATCGGCCATGGAGAATAACCGCGCATCAATTGAGCTTATAATGTTTCTTGAGAGCGCAACATACAGGATAGAGCCGAATGTGATGAGGCTGGCAGCAAGAAGCGTTGTATACCAGATTGTCAGTTTAGCCCGGATGGGAAGGGTCATAATAAGTAAGGATTAGAGGTTGTTTTCAAAACTTTATCAGAGAAAATACCGGATAGTCTTTGAGTTTGCTTCTGCCGTTGAGCGCCTCAATCTCAGAAAGGAATGCGCATCCTACAATCTGGCCGCCCATTTTTTCTATAAGATGTATAACTGCCGACATCGTTCCGCCTGTTGCCAGTACATCGTCTGCTATAAGCACCTTTTGGCCGGGGCTTACGGCATCCTGATGTATCTCAAGACTGTCTTCGCCATATTCTAATTTATAAGATGCCTTATGGGTTTTGTGCGGCAGCTTGCCGGGCTTTCTCACGAGTATAACCCCTGCGCCAAGCTTGTATGCCAGCGCCGCCCCCACAATAAACCCCCTTGCCTCAATACCTACAATCAGGTCAATGTGCTTCCCGACATAGCGGTGGCTCATCAAGTCCACTGTTGTCTGGAATGAAACAGGGTCTTTTAAGAGCGTTGTTATGTCTTTAAAGAGTATCCCCTTCTTAGGGAAATCAGGGACATCTCTTATAATCTTTTTTAACGCTTCTACCATAATCATCCCTCCTATGAAACTCAAACAACAACTCAAAACTCAAATGTCAAATCTCAAAATTAAAACTCAAAACCTTAAAACTGATTTAAAAGTTTTGAGTTATAAGGCTATAGTTTTGACTTTTGAGTTATGTTTGAGTTTATACTATAAACTATTTTAAGGCAAGAAAAAAAGAGGGTTTCTTGGCTTCTTGTCCTTTCTTACTTCAAAGTGCAGATGCGGACCGGATGAATTGCCGGTATTCCCCAATCTGGCGATAACACTCCCCTTCTCCACCATCTCCCCGCCCTTTACAAGGTTTTCCCTATTATGTGCATAAATCGTGATGAAGCCGTCTTTGTGCTTTAACATCACCATATTGCCGTAGCCTCTTACGCCGTCGTCGCTGTATATAACCTCGCCGTCAGCAGCGGCTAATACAGAACTGCCTGTCGGAGCGGCTATATCTATTCCATCATGCTTTTTTCCATTCCTTACGCCAAATAAAGAAATCATCTCACCCTTTACAGGCCATGAAAATCTCCATTTTTCCACAACTATCTTGCCTTCCGGTCCTTCTTTTGATTCTTCTCGGGAGGGAGATTGGTTGTTTGTAGATTTGCGTATATCTTGAGTCTTCGGTTCCCTGCTTAAAACTTGCGGGGACAAGCTTGAGTCTTGCAACTGATATGGTTCAACCTTTAAAACCTGCCATGCGCCCGGTATAAATAGTTTCTGTCCTTCTTTTATCTGCGTTATATCGGTAATGTCATTAAATTCAGCCACATCCTGAATATCAACATTATAAGTCTTTGCTATCCTCCACAAAGTCTGGCCCTTTTCTATTTTGTGATAAACTCCGTATGAAATAGCGCAGCCAAGCAAAACAAGACAGGCCACAGACCAAAGACTCAGGACTAAAGTCTTTAGTCTCGTGTATTGTGTCTGTTTTAATGAACCGAACCTGTCCACTTTTTTGCCGCAATAAAACCTAATATTAAAAGCCAAATAAAGATTAAAGACAGGACATTAAAATATTTTTCAATAAATTCCTTTATACGTTGACCAAATCTATGTATCAGCCATGCAACAATATAAAACCTAAGAGACCTTCCAACAATTGATGCGATAGTAAATGTAAAGATATTCAGCTTAAATGCGCCTGCTGTGATTGTAATTAATTTATACGGTATCGGCGTAAATGCGGCAATAAATACAATCATGGCATTATGCTCCTCATACGAGCGCCTTATAATCTCATACTGAGAAGTCACGCCATAGAACTTGATTATAGGAAATCCGATAATGTCCATCATTTGCCAGCCTATGAGATACCCAAAAAGGCCGCCGATAATAGAGCCTAAAGAGCATATAAAGGCGTATCTGAATGATTTGGCGGGTATTGATATGGCAAGCGCGATAAGGAGCACATCCGGCGGAATAGGGAAAAACGAGGATTCTGTAAATGCCAGAATAAAAAGCGCCCATGTGCCGTAGGGCGTGTGCGCCCAGTGCAAAACCCAGTCATACAACCTTTTTAAAATGTGCTGTCTTCTGCCTTCCATCCATACCTCCCGACAAGTTTTACAAATCTGCATCCGCCCATTTCCTGTCTTGTTATTCCTTTCTTGGTTTTCATTATCTTTACAAGGGTTTGAGAGTATTCATCCCCCACTGGAATAACCAATCTTCCGCCTATATTAAGCTGTTCAACATAACACTTCGGTATATCCGGAGCAGCCGCTGTAGTAAGTATCGCGTCAAACGGCGCCTCTTCAGACCAGCCAAGGGTTCCGTCCCCGATATTTATCACCACATTGGAGCATCCAAGAGAATCAAGCACCTTTCTTGCTCCGGCTGCGAGGCTTGATATCCTCTCTATGGAATAAACCTTTTCTGTCAGCATCGAAAGAATAGCGGTCTGATAACCTGAGCCTGTCCCTATCTCAAGAACCTTTTCAGTTCCTTTCAGTTCAAGGGCCTCTGTCATAAAGGCAACAATATATGGCTGGGATATTGTCTGCCTTTCACCGATAGGAAGCGGATAGTCGCTGTATGCCTGGCTCCACAGAGCCTCTTCAGGAACAAACAGATGCCTCGGTATGGTCAGCATTGCCTCAATAACCCTCTTATCCTTTATACCCCTCGGGATGAGCTGGGTCTCAACCATTCTCTGGCGGCTCCTCAGATAATCATCTTTCTCTTTTATTTTTAACGGCGGCATAAATTATAGTTTCCAATTCTTAAGCTCCTCAAGCGATGCATAATTGGTCAAATCCAGATGAACCGGAGTAACTGATATAAATTTACTATCAATAGCCGCAAAATCACTATCCTTGCCGCCTTCGCACCTCAGAATATCTCCGCCTATCCAGTAATATTTCTTGCCCCTCGGATCAATCTTTTCTATAACGGCGTCGCCGTAAACCCTCTTCCCCTGCCTTGTTATCCTGTGGCCTTTGATATCGCTCCCTTCAGGCACATTGACATTCAAAAGGGTATCCTTTGGAAGCTTGTTTCTTAATATAAATCTGGCAAGCCTTGCCGCAAATCCAGCGGCGCTCTTAAAATCAAAATTATCTCTTGATACAAGGGATATGGCAAAGGATGGAATTCCGAGGAGGGTCCCTTCCATGGCAGCGGAGACAGTGCCTGAATATGTAACATCATCACCGAGATTGCCGCCCTTATTTATGCCTGATACCACAAGGTCAGGCCTTTTTTTAAGTATGCCGTTTACTGCAATGTTTATGCAGTCCGTTGGCGTTCCGTCAACAGCGTATGCATTTGGACTATGCCTCTCAACACGCAGAGGCCTGTGAAGCGTTAAAGAATGGCTTACCGCGCTCTGCTCCCTGTCAGGCGCAACAACAATGACATCGCCTACCCTTTTAAGCGTCCTTGCAATGGCCTTTATGCCTTCAGAATGAATACCGTCATCATTCGAAATAAGGATTATCTTTTTCAAACAAATCACCTTCAATTGGCAAGATAGCTTAAAGTTTAACGGATTGTCAATCCGAAAAATTATAAATATCATTGCAACTATGCCTTAAAGTTGCTATGTTTATTTGCGTAGAGGAAAAGAATTGGAGGAACAGCCCCATGAAGATTACCACCTTAATCGGTTTATTGGCAGCCACCTTGACAACATTATCCTTTGTTCCGCAGGTCGTTAAAACATGGAAAATGAAAGAAACAAGGGACATATCTTTATCAATGTTTTTAATCCTGGGTATCGGTATAATTCTATGGACTATTTACGGATTTATGATTCAGGATTTGCCTGTAATTTTAGCCAACTGCGTATCGTTTATTTTTACTGCAATAATAATATTTTTTAAGGTCAGGTATAAATAACGGGCCTTAAAAAAAGTTTTTACTGTGTCATTGCAGACCTCCAATAATCAACTGCCCCAGGCTTATCCCGCCGTCATTAGGCGACAGTCTGTTGTGTGTAAAGACATTAAAACCCATATCTTTCAGAAGACAAACTGCCCGTTCTGTTAAAACCTTATTCTGGAAAACCCCGCCGGACAGACATACGGTATTTAAGCCCTTTTCCTGCCTTGCCATCTTTGCCACATGCAAAATCAACTGCGCAAGGGTTTCATGAAAATTTTGTGAAATCGTCGTCATGTTAACATTTTTCCACACATCTTCAGCCATAGACTTGAACATAGGCTCCCAATTAAAAATATTCATATTGCCATGGCTTTTAACCTCTATTGGATATGCTGAACCTGTCCTACCGTCTGCCTTAGCTTCCAACATCATTGCGCCCTGCCCTTCATAAGTTGCCTTATGGCATATACCAAGCAAAGAGGCAATTGCATCAAAAATCCTGCCGGATGAGGTAGTAAATGGTGAATTAAAACCTTTTTTCAGCATTTGCAGAAATATAGCCAGTTCCGCTTCTGTAAAAATGTCTTTTAAATTTGCAATTTGTAATTTGCAATTTACAATTTTTTCTGATCCCTGTTTTAAAATATCCTCTCCATATATCTCATAAAGGATAGAAAAGAGCGCCCTCTCCGGTTCTTTTACAGCCTGCTCCCCGCCTAAAAGCCTTAATTTACGGAATGTGCAGAATCTTTCAAATCCTTTATAATCTGCAATCAAAAACTCCCCGCCCCATATTGTGCTGTCAGTTCCGTATCCTGAGCCATCCCATGAAACACCCAGGACATTATCAGTCAGGTGGTTATCCAGCATACATGCTGCAATGTGCGCATGATGATGCTGAACCTGAATATGTTTTACGCCATTTTGTGAAAACGCCCATTTTGTAGAAATGTAATCAGGATGCATGTCTGAGACAATCCTTGCAGGTTTTATATTATAAAAACCGGTCAAATCATCAATTGCGTTTTCAAATGCCTCTTTGCCCTCCTCTGTTGTTAAATCGCCGAGATGCTGACTCATCACCGCCTTATCTTCCCAGCCAAGCGCTATCGTAACCTTCTGATTTCCTCCTACCGCCAAAATAGGTTCATTTAGCTTATACGGGAGTTTGAATACCTGCGGCGTATAGCCCCTTGAGCGTCTGATAAATACCGGCTTCCCGGCAATGACACGGATAACAGAGTCATCGCATCTTCTGACAATATCCCTATTGTGGAGAAGAAAACCGTCTGCTGTTTCTTTAAGTCTCTCCATAGCCTCTTTATTGTCTTTTATAATAGGGCTGTCGCTGAAATTTGCGCTCGTTGCAACAATGGCAGTCTTTAAATCTTTTAGCAATATATAGTGCAAAGGAGAATACGGCAGAAAGGCGCCAACTGTATCAAGCCCCGGTGAAATATATCCTGACAGCCGTGAGTCATCTCTTCTTCTCAGGACAACTATCGGCCTTTCCCTGTTAATCATTGCCATTTCTTCATCTCCACTTAAAAAGGCCTCTTTCTTCACATACGAAAGCATGTCGTCTTTGTCTGCCGGAAAGAGCACGGCAAACGGTTTCTCATATCTGGCCTTCCTGTTTCTCAAAAGACTGACCGCATTATCATCTGAGGCGTCTGCCATAAGATGAAAGCCCCCTATGCCCTTAACCGCTGCTATGCGGCCGCTTTTTATTGCCTCTTCGCATAGTTTGATTGCATCGCTATCTTTTGCAGCAATCCTTCCATCCGGCAGAGCCCAGCATACATGAGGCCCGCAAAGAGGACAGGCATTCGGCTCTGCATGAAAGCGGCGGTCAAAAGGGTCGGTGTATTCCATTAAACATTCGGGGCACATTTTAAATGAGGCCATTGACGTAAGGGGGCGGTCATAGGGAAGCCCTTTGATTATGGTAAACCTCGGGCCGCAGCCCGTGCAGTTAATGAACGGGTATCTGTACCGCCTGTTGGATGGATCAAAGAGTTCTTTAAGACAGTCCTCGCATACAGAAAAATCAGGCGGAAATAAAGGCCCTTTGCCGTGAGACCTCCTGCTTTCTTTAATTACAAAATCAGCATCTCCTGCAAGAGATACCTCTTTTATCCTGATATCTGATATGCGGGCTGATGATGGGTGACCGGCAAATATATAATTCACAAAATCCTGCAAATCATGTCCGTTTCCCTGAACCTCTATAATAACCCCGTCTGATATATTCTCTACAAAACCGGCAAACCCTCTTTCCTTTGCGCATCTATAGATAAACGGACGGAATCCGACCCCCTGCACTATGCCGTTTAAAAAAATTCTTATGCGGCTTAAAGTCTGCCCCCGATTGAAACTATCGGGGGCAGACGAAATTGGCAATGCCATATTGTGTCCCTTCAGACTACGTCGCCTTTATCCTCCATATTGTTCCTTTGGAGGTATCTTCAAGGAGAATACCCTTTCCCTCTAATTCTTTTCTTACAGCATCAGCCTTCTTGAAATCTTTTTTCTTTTTTGCCTCATCTCTTTTCAGGAGAAGATTTTTAATCTCCTCTTCCGATATGATAAGGCGCGCCTTTTTCTCTCCAAAATATTCTTCCGGGCTCCTGTTAAACACGCCGAGAATTTTCCCCACTTCTTTAAAAAATGCCCTGATAACAGGCAAAACCTCCTGAAACTCTTTGTCCACTCCTGTTGTTTTAGCCAAGTCCAACAAACGATTTGCCCTGTTTACTTCTTTAAAGACAAAGCCTACGGCAGAGGCGGTATTGAAGTCATCATCCATAGCATTGATAATGGATTGAAGAACCAACTTTTTCCGTTCTTCATTTACCTCTGCATTTACAACATCCGGCCAATCCCTTTCCATTCTCTCCATGGTTTCATGGAATCTATCCAACTCTGCCTCAGCATTCCGAAGCGACTCCTGAGAATAATCTATCGGCGACCTGTAATGGCTTGACAAAAGGAAAAGTCTTACAGCCTCTGCTGAATAATTCTTCAAGGAATCCCTTATTGTCAGGATATTTCCCAGCGACTTGCTCATCTTTTCCTTTTCAATATTCACAAAGCCGTTGTGAAGCCAGTATCTCACAAAAGGCTTGCCTGTTGCAGCCTCGGACTGTGCAATCTCATTTTCATGATGAGGGAAAATCAAATCCTTACCGCCGCCGTGGATGTCAATTGTCTCTCCAAGAAATTTCTGGCTCATTGCAGAGCATTCTATATGCCAACCAGGACGCCCTTCGCCCCAGGGAGTGGGCCACGACGGCTCGCCTGGTTTGCTTTTTTTCCAAAGTGCGAAATCCAGAGGGTCTTGTTTTCTCTCATCCACCTCAACCCTTGCGCCTGACTCAAGCTCTTCTATATTTTTCCCTGACAACTTGCCATAGCCCTTGAATTTCCTTACAGAATAATAAACATCGCCGTTAAGCGTATATGCAAACCCCTTATCAATCAATCTCTGTATTACATCTATCATCTCTTTTATCGTCTCTGTTGCCTTCGGGCAATCAGCGGGAATCTCCACACCAAGCGCAGCCATATCTTCATCAAACGCCTTTACATACCTTTCAGCAATTTCCTTCCAGTTCACACCGTCCTTATTCGCCCTGTTTATGATTTTGTCATCTATGTCTGTATAGTTCCTCGTGTATCTGACATTAAAACCTTTGTATTTCAGATAACGATAGATTACATCAAAGGCTACAGCGCTTCTGGCATGGCCTATGTGGCTCAAATCATAAACAGTAGGTCCGCAGACATACATAGTAACATCGCTGCCTTTAATGGGTTTGAATTCTTCTTTTTGACGTGTAAGGGAGTTATAGATTCGTAAAGGCATGGAAGATTCACGGACAGCCGAGGCTAAAAAGCCCCGGCGTCTCGGTGAAAACAATGTATTGATTTAAAATGTTTTACTTATTTAACAGATAACAACTCAACTTCAAATATAAGCGCGGCATTTGGACCTATTACTCTGCCTTGACCACGTTCGCCGTATGCTATCGCCGTCGGCAGAAACAACTGCCATTTTGAGCCAACCTTCATCATTTGCAGTGCCTCAGTCCAGCCCGGTATAACACCGTTCAAAGGAAAGCTTGCAGGCTCTCCACGTTTATAAGAACTGTCAAACTCTGTGCCGTCAATTAGTGTACCGCTATAATTGACTGTCACGGTATCTGTCGCCTTAGGCGTCTGACCATTTCCATCCTTGATTATCTTATACTGTAAACCGCTCGATGTAGTCTTTACTCCCTCTTTTCCCTTGTTTGCGGCAAGGAAGGCCTCTCCCTCTTTCTTGTTTGTTTCAGCAAGCGCCTTTGTCTGCTCACCATGTTTGGCTGTCATTTCCTTTTGAAAGGCCGTCATGGTTTCCTGAATCTCCTTCTCTGTCATTAAAGGCTTGCTGCCGGAAAGGGCGTCTTTTATACCTTTTAGAAGGACGTCCGTGTTGATATCCACTGATTGACTTTTAAAATTGCCGCCAATATTAAGCCCGATGCTGTAACTGACCTTGTCTTTCTCATTTTTCAACATTGTGTCGCCTCCTGCGTTCGCACAACCTGCTATAAGCACAGTGCTTAACGTTACTGCCAATAGTGTTTTCATTCTTTATCTCCTTTTTTAGTGGTATATATAGATAATTTATAGAGCCGAAAGTGTAACAACTCAAATCAGATTTGTCAAAACAAATATCTATTAAAACATCTATTTAATTTATTACCTCAATTCACTCGTAGTTTTTATTGAACCATCTTTATCAATGTAAAACTTCCCGCCGTATGGGTCTTTGGGGATTTCCTTGATTATGTTTTTTGCTAACAGGTCATTCAATGTTTCAGGCCGAGTTTTAAATCTATCCTCGTAAACTGACGCAGCCCTTTCCAGAAAGAGTATGGCTTTAAGCGCATTCAATCGCATCCCATACATCTTTTTTGTATTTTCATCATCGGTTCTTAACAACATCTCTTGTAAAAAGATGATAGCATTTTCAGTCCTGTTGGCCTTATACATGAGCCTGGCCGCAAGTTGGGGAAGTAGTGACGGAGAACCAGACCGCTTCGATGCCTCCATTAAATAAACTGCGCCCTCTTCATTATTCTGTAAAAAATAAAAATGGTTGAACCCGATATAAAACGGTATATTCCAATCCCAATCTCTATATCTGCTCCCTTTTTCCAGCAATGTATTTGTCTCCCTCACCATATTACCTTCCCATATTAGATGGGCCTGAGCCACATAGTAGGGATCCAAAAAATACGGATCAAGATCAGTGGAGGCATTTAAGATATTATAAAACCATCTCCACTCCCATTCCTTTAACCGCGGTCTTTCCTTTCGTTCAAAGGTGCTTCCAAAAAAGACCAGGCCCTGCAGAAAGGCATAGTCTGAGGCAAGGCCGTCAAATTCAAGAGCCATTATCTTTAATATCGGCGAGGGCAGGACATAAGATGTATCTTCACCCTTTGGGAGCAGTTTCTTACCCTCTGTAACTTTAGAGATAATAGAGGCATGAACGGGGAATAACAAGAGAATGAGAATAATCGGCAATGCCCTCTGCATATTAAGGGAACTCCCTCCTTCTAAAAATAATGCTGGCAAGGATTATGGTTAAACATGTATAAACAACTCCATAAGAGACTGCCCAGAAGATATATGACAATGATATTGGCAGGGCATGCGCTGCCTGAAGTTTGATGTCAAATATGGAAAGATTCGGAAAGATATAATATGCCGCCTGAACCACCTTTACAGTTACAGATGAAACCTTAATGCCCACTGCCTGAGGGGCCTCCACAAGTGCCTTCACATCCATTATAGACTGGCCGATGATGTAGGATACAATGGTCAAAACTAAAGTAATAAAAGATGTGGATGAAAGGGATGCAAAGAGAAAGGTCAATGCAGAAAGGAGTATAAGCGAAATTGTAATAAATGATATGGATAGTAACACCATGGGCCATGAGAACCTGGGGAAATAACCCGGATAGCTCAGCTTAACCATTAAGATAGAGATGATAGCAAAGATGCTCAAGATAGATATGGTCGTCAGGATAAGGAGCGCCATCCCAAAGAATTTGCCGAGGATATATTGAGGTCTTGATATAGGCCGGGAGAGGACCATATAGATAGTCTTTTTATCCAGATCCTTTGCCATAAGATTAATCCCTACAAACAAAACAAGAAGCAGCCCTGCAAATGATACAGTGGATAAGGCCATATCTACAGCCACCTTGCCCACCTCTTGCATAATCATACTGGAGATAAGGAGGTTTGCGCCCAATAAGAGAAGCGCAAATATGGAAATACCATAAATTGCCCTGTTTCTGATTCCCTCTTTAAAGGTTATTACTGCAATAGGCCAAAGCACAGTCATACTTCAGCACCTCCGCCAGACAACTCCACCTCTCTCAAAAATATCTCTTCCAAAGTAGCCGCCCCTGATAAGAGGCTATCTAATCTATCAACCAATCTTAATTTACCGCCGACAATAATTCCCACCCTGTCGCAGAAACGTTCTATATCAGTAAGGATATGAGATGAGAAAAAGATGGTCTTGCCCTGCGCCTTTAGTTCCATCATTATATCACCCACCATCTTTCTCCCTATGGGGTCAAGGCCGCTCATAGGCTCATCAAGTATGACGACATCAGGGTCGTGTATCAGCGCAAGGGCAATGCCCGCCCTCTGAACCATGCCCTTGGAATATGTCCTTAATTGCCTCTTGCGAGCGCTATGGAGATTGACCTTGTTTAATAACTCGTCTGTCCTTTCCCTAATAGCAGTAGAAGATAGACCTGACGCCCTTCCGCCGAACCAGAGGAGTTCCTCTGCCGTGAGATAATCATAGAAATAGGGGTTTTCAGGGAGATAACCGACATGCCTTCTCGTATCCTTATCCATCACATCCATTCCCATTATGGATGCATGGCCGGCATCAGGAGAAATAAGGTTTATAAGTATCTTTATGGCAGTGGATTTGCCTGCTCCGTTTGGCCCTAAAAAGCCAAAGACCTCCCCCTTATGAATATCAAGGGTGAGGTCTTCCAATGCTATGATCTTTCTGTAGCTAATACTCTCTTTAAATTGCTTTGAAACCCCTTCAATCCTTATCATAAAAATTATTTATACTCATCCTTTCCGCAATGTCAATATTTTTTCTTGGACAGTCCAATAAAAAGGACCCTATTTTTGACAATACATCGAAATCTTAAAGACTATAAGAGAGGCCATCAAAAGTATAGTTTTAACATCCTGATCAATGACCAATCGTTAGATCATGTATTATTATTTTGACTCGTAGGTTTGAGATTTGCTATCAATGGATGAAATGGCCTTTTGCGCTGGAATAAAGTCTGGCCTTAATTTTAAAGCTATCTCAAATTCTTCTTTAGCTTTATCCATCAATCCCTTTTTTTTATAGGCATTCCCAAGGTTAGTATGTGCCTCTACAAAATCCGCATTAAGTTTTAGTGCAGTCAAGTATTCTCCTATGGCCTCATCAAGCCGACCTTGGCTAAAATAGACAGAACCAAGATTATTATGTGCTTCTGCATAGCCTGGGTCTAATCTCAATGCTATTTCATATTCTTGCAGTGCCCCATCCAATCTTCCTTGTTTGGCATAAATATTCCCTAAATTATAATGAGCCTTTTCACTGTCTGATTTAAGTCTTAATGCCGCAAGATATTCATCTTCAGCCTCTTTCAATTTTCCTTGGCTCAGATAGAAATTCCCAAGATTACTATGAGCCTCTGCAAACTCAGGTTTGAGTTCTAATGCCATTCTGTATGCCTGCAGCGCCTCGTCCGATCTCCCCTGTTTAGAATAGATATTACCCAAGTTATAATATGCTTCTGGAAGGTCGGGTTTTAGCCGTAATGCATTCAGATATCCATTAATAGCCTCGCCAAATTCCCCTCTGTCATAATATGCGTTTCCAATGTTGTTGTATGCCTTTGCGTTGCCGGGACTTAATTCTACCGCAATCCTATATTCCTTTAAAGCCTCATCCAGCCGCCCCTGCTTTGAATATACATTACCGAGGTTTATACGGGCCTCCACAAGGTCGGGGTTTAGCTTTAACGCTGTTAAGTGCCTTGTAACAGCCTTATCAAAATCACCTTTATCAAAATAAGCCACACCAAGGGCAGTGTATCCGCGCCCCTTTTTAGGACTTCCCCTCTCCACATCCTCCCACAGCAGCAGTTCATCTTGCCATAATTTGTTTCTTTTAAAGGTTGTGAATGCAACAGGGATTATAACTAATATAAAAAGGGCATGAATATACAACATCTTAAGGGCAGAAGAGGTATTGCAAAGATTATCCACAGGCGCTTTGCCTCTGTTTTTAGTTCTTCCGGCTTTTTCTGTCTCGGGCATTGCCTTTTTGAACATAAGGTACGTTTGGTTGGGTCAAACGCAGTGGACCCAACATTGTTTTGATGGGTTCGCTTTGCTTAACCCATCCTATAGTCTAATTATATTAAATTGGAGGAGAATAAAAAAACTGTCCGGTCAATCTTTAATTGACCGGACAGCGAAAGCTAACTCAATAGTAAAAATAACCATTTGCTACTGGGAAATAAAGTTTGTGCATTTACCTACGGTTGCAGCGTTAAGATTATCTGCTGTAGCTACTCCAGTAGTGGAAGCAGGAATATCTCCAACAACAAGGGCTATCCCCTCCTGATTCAGAGACGTAGCCCTATATGATGCTGTGCTATCAGAATCCCTTCCATAACACGCGTTACCGGCTGTATGCTTTGCTACAATTACATAAGCGCTGCATGCTGTTCCTGATGCCGGAACTGTACCGCTAGCGCCGATACCAACATTATTGCTTACAGAAAACCCAGCTGTACCCCTTGCATTAAAGAGGAAGGTACCAGCTACACTTGGTGTTGAAGGGCTTAGCGGCCCGGTGGCCATAACTGGACCAGCTGTGCAGGCGCCTGTTGTTGCTGGTAATGCAACTGTGTCAATTTGTCCATACGCCTGTGCATCTGCAAAAAGGGCCTCTTGGGTTGTTGCAAGGTTCCTTGAATCAGAATTGGCCGCGGCATTAAACCCCCTGATTCTGTATGCGCTGAACTGCGGTATTGCTATGGCCGCCAGAATGGCGATGATTGCCACAACAATGAGGAGCTCAATGAGTGTAAAGCCCTCTTCCTTTCTGAGTGTTGGACTCAGTAATTTTGCTAATTTTGTAAACATGGTAGTTTACCTCCTTTTGAGTTTTTTGTAACTTAAACCTTTAGGTTTGAGGTTTTCAAGGTTTAAGCCTTGAGCTACAGTTTCTTCTCCACCTCCTTTTTATTTTAAAGTTTTCAATAAACCTTTTTAAACCTCTTTGATAATAAGTTACTGCAAACCTTATGCCAAATTTATTTTTATAAGTAAAAACAATTAGTTAGAATTTAATGGATTTTATCGGGAGACAAATCTGACAAAAATTGTTATTAGTGAGACAATAATTGTCACGAAATCCCTTGACGGAAGCGTCCATTTTCCTTTAATCGGTCATTTTAAATAAAAAATGCAAGAATCCTTTAATGTCCCTTTTAAGACATTTGAAAGCCGTATCAAGTTTCTTTGCAAGAGATAAGACCTTCTCTGGTTTTATGTTGAAGGTGTAAATATTTCTTGCAAGATGCCTGAATTTACGAAAATCGTCTAATAAGTCATAAGTTTTCACGCTAATAACAGGCGGCCTGAGATTTCTTACATCCCTGGTCATATTTTTGAGAAGAATGCTGTGCCACCTTTCTCCCTCAGGCAAACCTTCTTCTGTTGCCGCGCAAATCATCTTGAGTATCTCTTCAACAGCCATGTAAAAGTTTTCTATGTTATGAGAGATACTATCTATGTATACTTCATAAGCGCCGTCTGAAGATGACGGAAGGTTATCCATTCTCACTTTTATGATTTCCGCAATCCTTCTTACATTTTCCAGTTCCTCGGACAACTCTGTTTCAAACCGCAGAATCTCTTCCTTCTTAAACAAGGACGCCCTCCCTTTCGATCTTTTGCCTCACCGTCGGCAAAGTCTCCTCCATGTCTACAAGGTCAAATGGTATGTCACCCAATATTTCTTCTATAAGTCCAATAGCCTTAAAATATGCATTAGAAGACAACCCCTCTACGGCAATATCAACATCCGAACCCCTGCGAAACCTCCCTGTTGCAAGGGACCCAAACAAGACAACTCGTTTCCCTCCAATTCTTTTTATCGCAATTGCGCACTCTTTAACCTTTTCCATTAACCGGATACGTCTTAACATTAGCATCTCCTCTTCCAGACGCCTTCGATTATCCCATGCCTTTTTATATTTGTCCGCTTCCATATTGACTCCCTTTGGATATGTTCTTTTTCCTAAATCTTTATCCGGACAGAATTACCCTGCCGCCGCCCGATGGCCATTTTTTCAGCGCTGGAATAAGGCCAATATAGCAATTAAAGAACCTCCCTTTTCAGGTATGAGATAAAGACAGGATATAGTTCCTGTTACGGATGAGCCGAAAAGAAAGGCAAAGACCACATCGTCCCTCTTTTCAAAATAGGTTTTGAGGGGCTTTAACAATGTATCAGGCAAATTCTGTTTCATAAATTTTATCCTTGCCTTTTTGTATCACAAACTTGCTACCCTGTCCATAAGAATCCCCACCAAGTATGTTTACTCTATTCCATATTTGTCCAGCTTATACCTCATAGAGTGGACAAAGCCCACCCTACTTTCTTCCTACTCCAAACCAAGCACCCGCTTAATCCCATTTTCAATCATAGGCCATTCATTTCCTGGAATCTCACCTATCTTCTTTTTTAATCTGGATTTATGAATCGGGCCAATGGATTCGCATTTTGCATAACTTTTTTGTTTCAGTCCTGTAGCTGATTCGTCTTCTAACAAAGGGATTCTTAAAGGGCCCGGCTTCGTTGTTACAGGGATAAGAATGACATCCGGACAGAGATCATTAATTGGGTCGATGCTTGCAACAATGGCCGGCCTGGGTTTTGGATTGGCCAATAATTCTACTATCCACACTTCTCCCCGTCTTATTCGCTCCACATAGCCTCCTCTACAGTGGATTCCCATGATTCCCGCTCTGCCTTTTCATCATCCCCCTCTTTGCAGCCGGATAGCAGGCTGCGAAGTTTCTTTTCTTCCTTTATTCGTTTGACTTTTTGTAAAAGACGTTCCAGTTTTTCTGAACGGCTTTCACCTGGCAAAGAGTCGAGGAAATTGATTAGAGGTTTTTCAATGGTAGTTGATAGCTTAGCCTTCATAATTGTTTATCCTCCTTTATAGAAGATATTATATCTTCTTTATAAGAATATTGCAAGGATGATTTTTCTGTCTACTCTATCCCGTATTTGTCCAGCTTGTACCTCATAGACCTGAAACTCATACCCAGCAGTTCTGCCGCTTTTTTCTTTACACCGCCTGCCTTTTTAAGGGCGTCTATTATAATTGCCTTCTCGTAATCTTCTACATTCTTTTCCAGATTAAAACCCTCTTGCGGAATCTCAATTTTAGGCTGAAGGCTTTCGTCTAAGGCGGAAGCTGAAAGTTCTTTCTCTGACACTTTGACTTTCTGATACTTTGCTTCTCTTTTTAAATATTCCGGCAGGCTTTCAGGCATAATGAGGGGAGTGGATTCCAGCGCAATAGCCCGCTCTATTATATTTTCAAGCTCTCTTATATTGCCCTGGTATGAGTAAGACTCAAGATAATCCATTGCCTCACGCGATATGCCCTTTATATCCTTGCCAAGCTCTTGCTTGTGTTTTTCAAAAAAGTGTTCTGCGAGAAGCCGGATATCTTCTTTCCTTTCTCTTAAGGGCGGCATATGGATTGGGATTACATTCAGTCTATAGAACAGGTCTTCCCTGAACCTTCCCTCTTTGACCTCCCTCTCAATATCCTTATTTGACGCCGCAATTATTCTCACATCCACCGATATATCTTCAATTCCGCCAACCCTTCTGAAATTTCTTTCCTGGATTACACGAAGGAGTTTTACCTGAAGCTGGATTGGAAGCTCTGTGAGCTCGTCAAGAAATATCGTGCCTTCATTTGCCACCTCAAACAAGCCGCTTTTATTCGCCGCTGCGCCGGTAAATGCGCCCTTCTGGTAACCGAACAGCTCGCTTTCAAGCAGATTTTCTGGTATCGCGCCGCAGTTTATCGGAACAAACGGCTTATCCTTTCTTATGCCCTCATAATGGATAGCCCTTGCCACAAGCTCTTTGCCTGTGCCGCTTTCGCCGGTAAGAAGGATGTTTGTCTTTGTATCCGCGACCCTTTTTATAATCTCGTATATCTCCAGCATCTTCGGACTTGTGCCGATAATGTTGCCGAAGGCATGTTTTGTCTTTAATTCCCTTTTTAAGAGGATATTCTCAGTCTCAAGCCTTTTCTTATCCAGGGCATTTCTTATGATATGCTTTACTTCGTCTATCTTGAACGGCTTTGTTATGTAGTCATACGCCCCTGCCTTCATCGCATCAATTGCAGTGTCAACTGATGCGTATGCTGTAATCATAAGGACTACAGTTTCAGGATTAATTTCTTTTATACTTTTCAAAACTTCAACGCCGCCCATGCCTTTCATCCTGACATCGCTTATTACAAGGTCATAGCTGCTGTTATTAAAGAGCCTCATTGCCTCCTCTCCGCCAGGGGCAGAACTAACTCTGTAGCCTTCCTTTTTAAGCATTATCTCAAGGAAGTCCCTTATGCCCTTTTCATCGTCAACTATGAGTATCTTCTCTTTTGACATATTTACCCCTTACTTCGTCCCGAAAACACCATCTTTACCCCATCCCCACCCTAACCCTCCCCTTGAAGGGGAGGGAGATTTTCCTCTCCCTCCGGGAGAGAATTTTCCCTCTTTTCTTCCTCTCCCTCAGGGAGAGGATTAAGGTGAGGGTGGGGTTAATTTTCATCCTCCTTTGTGAGCGAAGCTCATGCGGGTTTCACCTATTTACCATCGGCAGTGTTATTTTAAAACTCGTCCCATCGCCCTTCTTGCTTTTTACCTCTATCCTGCCATGATGACCTTCCACAATCCTGTGAACAACGGCAAGGCCAAGACCTGTGCCGAAATCACTTGTTGTAAAGAATGGGTCAAATACCCTGTTTATATCCTCTGCGTCAATGCCGCTGCCTGTATCAGAGATGGTAATCTCTGTAAA
The DNA here is from genome assembly GCA_030690165.1 of Deltaproteobacteria bacterium. Lineage (NCBI taxonomy): Bacteria > Pseudomonadati > Myxococcota > Myxococcia > Deltaproteobacteria bacterium. Next base: position 27,027 of record JAUYHF010000023.1, read on the forward strand.
TTCAGGGGTCAGGGTTCGGGGTTCGGGGGGCAACCCCTGACCCCTGACCCCTGACCCCTGACCCCTGTTTTTTTGACACCTGACCTCCAATCTTCCCCCATTGGGCATTACATGCCCTGCATTCAAAAATAGATTCCAGAATACCTGCTTTAACTGTCTGATATCGCCTTCCACTATAAGGCCGTCTTCTAATTTAATCTGAATGTCAATCCCTTTACATTCCGGGCTATTCTTAAATATTTCTATGGTTTCCATTATGATCTCATTCAGGCTAACATCAGTCATCTTAACAGCGGGTTTTGCAAACAAGAGAAAATCTGTAATAAGGGTATTCAGCCTGTCTGACTCCCTGATAATAATATCCATAAGGTGTTTATTGTCGCCGCCCAATACCACACTGTCCTTTAAGACCTGCACTGACCCGCTTATAGACGCCAGAGGATTCCTTACCTCATGCGCCATGCCTGCTGCCAACTCGCCAAGCGCCCTCAATCTATCCGCCCTTTTAAGCTGTTCCTCTATATCTTTAATCCTTGTCAAATCCTGAAATATTATTATATAGCCGCCCTCTTTCATTGGCGATACCGAAAGGCCAAGAAATATCTCTTTCCCATCCTTTCTTTTAAAGGGTTTATCTATCCTCAAATATGACTGGTCTCCTTCTAAAGATGCAACAGAATAACCCTCCTTCATCAAAAGAGGAAACACCATGTCAACTGCTTGATTGTATACCTCGCCAAGGGTATAGCCGGTAATCTTTTCCGCAGCCCTGTTAAAGGATGTTATCCTTGCATCAGCGTCTATAGTAAGTATGCCGCTGTTTATATTTTCTATAATATATTTATTTATGGCCTCAAGTTTCCTGAAATCAAACTTCTTTTCCTCAAGCTCCTTCTCTACTGTTACTGTCCTTCCTGCAAGATACCCTGTCAGAAACGCGACAGTAAAAAAGCCTATGATGTTAAGCGCCAGAGTAGCAAGTATATCCCCTCTTTCGTAACTAATGCCGCCTATTAAAATAACTTTATATTTTGCCGGAAGCGCCCTGTAAAAATCAAGGTTAACCAAAAGTCCATACGCTATGCTGCTTGCAGATGCGGCATAAAACCCGCCTTTGCGGTTAAGGAGGATGCTGGCGCTTATTATTGACAGAAAATAGAGGAATGATAAAAAACTTTCCAGTCCGCCTGTCACATACACAGTGGCTGTGATAAGGAATATATCGCCGAATATCTGGATGTATGCAAATACCTTTGCATTTTTAATCCATCTGAATATAACCGAATATATAATCGTAAAGAAGCAGGTAATAATTACAATTGCATACAACGGATATATGTTTGTTTGAAACGGCGAGGAACCCTTCAACTGAAACCACGCAGAAACCCCGGTGAATAGAACAACCAGCGCCACCCTCAAGACCATCAGCCATTTGAGTCGGGTTTTTAAGATGATATATAGGGAAGGTTGGGTAGGCATCTTAAGAGAGAGTCAAAGAGTCAGAGAGTCAAAGGGATAAAGTTTTTGCTTTGACTCTCTGACTCTTTGATACTTTGATGCTGTCTTATCATCCTCCAACAGCGCCGGCAAGGCTGAATATAGGCAGATACAACGCAATAATCAGACCTCCAACAGTCACACCGAGGAAGGCCATAAATACCGGTTCTATGAGGGACATCAATGTATCCACTGCCTGGTCCACCTCTTCTTCATAGAAATCCGCAATCTTGGAAAGCATGGCATCAAGTGCGCCGGTAGACTCGCCAACCGCTATCATCTGAACAACCATAGAGGGAAAAACTTTTGCTTCAGCAAGCGGCTCTGCCAGTGTTTTGCCCTGGCTAAGTGCTGTCCTTGTTTTCATAATGGCCTCTTCTATTATTTTGTTGCCTGCTGTCTTTGCGACAATCTCAAGCGCCTCAAGTATAGGCACGCCGCTTGACATCATGGTAGACATTGTCCTTGTAAATCTTGCAACAGCGGTTTTTCTTATCAGGTCTCCAAATATAGGGAGCTTTAACTTAATACCGTCCATTACTACCCTGCCTTTGGGTGTCGCATTGAACTGTTTAAGACCTATTACTATGCCTGCAATAGTCCCTATAAATATATACCAGTATGCCTTTAAAACATTGCTTAAGTTCACAACAAACTGCGTAGGCGCGGGAAGCGCCCTGCCAAAGTCTTTAAACATACCTTCAAAGATTGGCACAACAAACAAGAGCAAGCCGCCGACAATCACAACAGCAATTATAGATATTACAAGAGGATACATAAGTGCGCCTTTAATCTTGCCTTTTAATTTTTCCGCCTTTTCCATAAAGCCTGCAAGCCTGCCCAATATAGTATCCAGGATACCGCCAACCTCGCCTGCTGCAACCAGGTTTACATAAAGGTCGTCAAATATCTTTGGATGCTTGCGAAGGGCGTCGGCAAAGGTTGAGCCGCCCTCAACGCTCTTTTTTATTTCTGTCAAGGTTGTTTTAAATAGCGGATTTGGCTGCTGGCTGGAAAGTATATCAAGACACTGGACAAGCGGAAGGCCCGCATCAATCATGGTTGCAAACTGACGGGTAAAGATAACTATCTCTTTAGTTGTTACCTTGCCGCCAAATCCTGGGAGCTTTAAGGTAAAGCCCACTGCCTTTTTTTCCGCAACCTTACTTGTTATTATCTGCTGTCTTCTAATATTGGCAGTAGCAACAGCAAGGCTTGAGGCCTCTATCTCGCCTTTCCTCGGCTCACCTCTTAAGGTTTTTCCTTCGTATATAAATGTTGGCATCTTGTCGCTTCGCTCCATTGCAAATTGCAAAATGAAAATTGCAAATTGTTTTCCCGTTTTAAAATTTTCAATTCGCAATCTTCAATTTGCAATCTTCAATCTTCAATTTGCAATATCCCTCTATCTTGCCATTCCCCCCGGCCTCATACCGCCTGCATTTGACATCATCTGTCGGAGTTCATCCGGGTCCGAACTTCTGCCAATAGCCTCATCAAGAGATATAAGCCTTCTTTGATAAAGCAGCAGAAGAGATTGGTTCATTGTCTGCATGCTGAATTTGGCCTGGCCTACCTGCATCTGTGAATATATCTGGTGAACCTTGTCTTCCCTTATAAGGTTTCTTATGGCGGCATTGGGAACCATCACCTCCAGCGCCATGACCCTTCCCTTGCCATCCGCTGTTGGTATCAGGAGTTGAGACATAACACCTTCCAGAACAAAAGAGAGCTGCGCCCTTATCTGCGGCTGCTGATTCGCCGGGAATACATCAACAATCCTGTTTATGGTTTGAACGCAGGAATTGGTATGGAGGGTAGCAAGGCAGAGGTGTCCCGTCTCTGCAACAGTAAGAGCTATTTCTATGGTCTCCATATCCCGCAGCTCACCAAGCAGAACAACATCCGGATCCTGCCGCAACACATGCTTCAATGCCTTTTTAAAGCTGCTGGTATCCGCGCCAACCTCTCTTTGGTTCACGAGGGCCTTTTTAGATGGATGGAGATATTCGATAGGATCTTCAATGGTTATGATGTGCTCTTCCCTTTCCTCGTTTATCTTGTTTATCATGGCAGCAAGGGTTGTGGTCTTGCCGCTGCCTGTAGGGCCTGTCACAAGGATAAGCCCCCGCGGCTTTTTAGAAAGCTCTTCTACAATAGGCGGCAGACCGAGCTCCTGAAATGTCTTTATCTTAAAAGGAATTGTCCTGAAAACACCCCCTGTTGCCCCCCTTTGAACAAACAGATTGCCCCTGAATCTGGACAAGCCCTTTAAACCAAATGAGAAATCAAGCTCATTTCCCTCTTCAAATGTGTGTTTTTGGGCATCGGTTAACACGGTATATGTCATCTGTTTCGTATCAACAGGGGTCAAAGGCGGAAGTTGTTCCAGCGGCAAAAGTTTGCCGTTTACCCTTATCCTCGGCGGCGAGCCAGCTGTTATATGCAGGTCAGAACCTCCCTTGTCTATCATAACCTTCAAAAGGTCCTGAAGTGGCGGCATCTTTTTTTGTTCTGTGGCTGCTTCCATTATATCTCCCTCTTTATAGAGTCAAAGAGTCAGAGGGTCCAAGAGTCAAAGTTTTTACCTCTGACTCTATGACCCTTTGACACTCTGACACTGTACTTTTAATCCGCCATTGTCGCCCTTACTACTTCCTCTATTGTTGTCACGCCCTCTTTTATCTTTGTGATTCCGCTCATCCTCAGGCTCTTCATCCCTTCCTTTATAGCGCCCCTTTTTAATTCAGCGGATGATGCGCCGTTAAGCACAAGCTCTTTTAATCCCTCTGTCATGGGCATAACCTCGTAAAGCGCTATCCTCCCTTTGCATCCTGTGCCACCGCATGTTGCGCAGCCCTTTCCATGAAAACATTTAAATGTCTTTGCCTCTTCAGGAGGAACGCCGATCTCTATCAATGCCTGAGGCGGCACATGTATCTCCTCTTTGCAGTCCTTGCATATCTTTCTTGCAAGCCTCTGCGCCAGTATAAGGTTTGTGGCTGAAGAAATAAGAAACGGCTCTATACCCATGTTTAAAAGCCTGTTTATTGTGGACGGCGCGTCGTTTGTATGAAGCGTGGAAAGAACCATGTGGCCTGTAAGCGCCGCCTTAACGGCTATTTCAGCGGTCTCAAAATCCCTTATCTCTCCGACCATTATTATATCCGGGTCTTGTCTTAAAAATGACCTTAATGCGCTGGCAAAGTTCAAACCGATAGCCTCGTGCATCTGAACCTGGTTTATACCTGCGAGATTAAACTCTACAGGGTCTTCAGCAGTAGATATGTTATCAGAAATCTTATTTAATTCAGAAAGCGCTGAATAAAGAGTTGTTGTCTTGCCGCTTCCTGTCGGGCCTGTAACAAGAACCATACCCCAGGGTTTTTCAATCGCATCTTTAAAATCCTTCAATGCCTTCTCTTCAAACCCAAGTTTGGTCATATCAAGCTGGAGGTTGGATTTGTCGAGAAGCCTCATAACAACCTTCTCGCCGAAGAGGGTCGGAAGGACAGAAACCCTGTAATCCATCTCTTTATCCTTGCCGAGCTTCATCTTTATCCTTCCATCCTGCGGAAGCCGCCTCTCTGCAATATCAAGATTAGACATAATCTTCATCCTTGAAACAATGGCGTTCTTAAGCTTAAGCGGCGGTTTCATAACCTCTGATAAAACACCGTCCACCCTGTACCTGACCCTGAACGATTTTTCATAAGGCTCTACATGGATATCGCTTGCCCCCTTTTTAATTGCATCGGTGAGGATAATATTAACAAGCTTGACTACAGGCGCATCTTCAACTGCCTTTTTAAGATCAGCTACATCAACATCTTCCTCCTCATGCAGAATCTCCATTTCACTTTCATCAAATTCTGTCAGGACATCCCCAAGCGCCATCTCCTCCTCAGCAACAGCATAATATTTCTCTATAGCGTCTTTTATAGCCGTCTCAGAGGCAATCACTGATTCAACATTGTACCCGGTAAGAAATTTTATATCATCTATTGCAAAGATATTGGACGGATCTGCCATTGCCATAATCAAAGTGGAGCCTGTTCTGCTAATTGGAATAACCTGGTATTTCTTGGCAACATCTTCCGGAATAAGTTTGATTATTTCCGTATCTATCTCTGTGGCAGTAAGATCTACTGAAGGTATGCCGTATTGCCTGCTTAAAAAGGTTGTAAGGTCTTTTTCATTTATATAACCCAGCTTAGCCAGATTATACCCCAGCCGCCCGCCTGACGACCGCTGTTCCTCAATAGCCTTTTTAAGCTGTTCAGCGCTTAGAAGTTTTTCCCTGACTAACAGTTCACCGAGTCTATCGGCCATAATCCTGCTCCCTTTATAGTTTAAAAGTTGGTTCCCTAACCCCTCAACTCTTTTTCCACATTTTATTAGAAAGCTACCTAAATTGTCAACCTAAAAACAGACATAGACGACATTGCCTAATATCTATAGCCGCAGCTTTATGTTTGCTAACCATTCACCATCCCCTTCCTCCGGCCACAACTTTTCTTCCAGAACTTTTAACAGACTGCCCAGGGTCTCTTTGTGGGTAGCGGATACGGCCACGGCGTTGTGGCGGCGGCAAAGATTTTTTACTATATCAGGGTCAACCAAATCCTCTTTATTAAAAACAAGAAGCCTCTCAATATTATCCAGGCCTATTTCTTTTAAAACATTATCCACCACCTCAACCTGTTTCTCAAAATTAGGGCTGCTTATATCCGCAAGGTGGATAAGAAGGTCTGCGTCCTCCATCTCCTCAAGGGTTGACTTGAATGCCTTAAGAAGGTCAAGAGGCAGATGCCTGATAAATCCCACTGTATCTGTTATAACCGCATCCCTTTCCCTTGGAAATCTGAGCCTTCTGGATGCAGTATCTAAAGTCGCAAACAAAAGGTCTTCCACCTTTGTTTCGCTCTTTGTAAGGGCATTTAAAAGCGTTGTCTTCCCCACATTTGTATATCCCACAATGGATATTATGGGCACGTCGCTCTTTGCCCGGCTGCGCCTCCGCTCCAGTCTTCCGCGGCTTAAATGTTTGAGCTGTTTTTCAAGATGGCTTATCCTGTCCTGCACCCGCCGCCTGTCAACCTCAAGTTTTGTTTCACCCGGCCCCCTTCCCCCTATGCCGCCTGCCAACCTTGACATGGCGCTGCCTTTACCGGAAAGTCTTGAAAGGCGGTATTTTAATTGGGCCAGTTCCACCTGCACCTTGCCGTCTCTGCTGTGCGCCCTTCTGGCAAATATATCAAGTATAAGCTCTGTTCTGTCAATTACCTTCAGTTCTGTCACCTCGCCTATCTCACGCATCTGCGTTGGCGTCAGTTCCTGGTCAAATATTATAAGGGTTGCCTCTTTCTGAAGGGCATTTATTATGAGTTCCTTAAGCTTTCCGCTGCCCATGAGATATTTTGGACTGAGTTCCTTTGGCCTCTGAATAATCGCATCCAGCGCCGCAACATTTGCAGAGCGGGCTAATTCTTTAAGCTCCTCCATGGAAAGAAGCTGTTCTTCTCTGTCTCCTCTTGATACGCTTACAAGGATTGCCCTCTCCCTTTTATCCTTTACATCCCTTACTATAGTCCTGCCCATCTCATGTTCAATGGCCTCAGTAAATTCATCCATCTTTAAATTCAGCCTGTGAAATGATATGGGCGGATGAAGTTCATAAGTCTTGCCTTCAGGGTTTAACGGCAAAAGATGAGACATATAAATATTGCCCGGCAGACCGTCTTCAAGAACGCCTATTGCTGCCATAATGTCCAACCTGAGCAAGGCAAGGTCTGTGAGGTCATCCTGGCTTAGGGGTTCATTTTTAAGGTGGGTGTGTATGCAGCGAATACCCCTTAAATGTCTTCTTCCGAGTGGATAATCAGAGAGGACAGGTATGACAATCTCCCTTTCATCTCCAACGATTGCGCATACAACAATGCCCATGCGGTTTACAATAATGCCTATCTGTCTGCCTATTTCTCTGGAAAGCTCTGTGAGGTATCTTCCGAATTCAGGCTGGATAACGAGGCTGGGTGGAATCCGGCGCCGGTATATAAGCTGTAATTTTCTTATTTGATTGGCCTTAAGGCCTGCGGTATTTCCGTAGAGATGTGATATGAAAAAACCTCCTGATTATTGCGTATCTATTTTTGACTCAGCAATCACTGTTTATTCTCCTCTTTCTTCACTGCCCCTTTTCCCTTCCCAAATTCCTTCAATGTCTTTGCAAGCCCTTTGAGCCGTTTTGCAACAAGGAAGTTTACAGTTCCATCAGGGTATACGCCGTCAGGCTGCCTTTCTCCCGCAGCCGCTCCGGTGAGTATTTCCAAGCCCTCTTCTACTCTCTCAATCGGATAGACGGCAAACTTTCCTGTCTTCACTGTTTCAATCACCTCTTTTTTAAGCATGAGGTTTCTTACATTCTTCTTTGGTATTATCACACCCTGTTTCCCTGTAAGACCTTTTGCAGCGCAGACATCAAAGAACCCTTCTATCTTTTCATTTATCCCGCCAACAGGCTGAACCTCGCCAAACTGGTTCATTGAACCTGTTACTGCAATGCCCTGAGAAATGGGAAGACCGGAGAGGCTTGAAATAAGCGCGTAAAACTCAGTGCATGTGGCGCTGTCTCCTTCTATCTCTTCATAGAGCTGCTCAAAACAGATGGACGCAGAAAGTGTCAGAGGCGTATCCTGCGCAAACTTTTCTCCGAGATAGCTTGTTAAAATCATGAGGGCCTTATTGTGGATACGGCCGCTCATCTTTACCTCCCTCTCAATATTTACCACGCCGGCATCGCCGAGAAATGTCTTTGCCGTTATTCTTGAAGGCTTGCCGAAGGCATAATCTCCCATATCAAGCACCGCTATGCCGTTTATCTGACCTGCCACAGCGCCATCTGTGTCTATGAGGAAAGTCCCTTCTGTGATAAGTTCTCTTATTCGCTCTTCTATCCTTGAATTCCTGAAAATCCGCTCTGACACAGCCCTGTCCACATGGCCTGCTGCGACAAATTTGCCCCCATCCACCCCTGCCCAATAACTTGCCTCTCTTATTATATCCGTTATCTCGCTGAATTGCGCGGTGAGTTTTTCTTTATCATTTGCAAGCCTTGCCCCGTACTCAACAACCCGCGCTGCGCCTGTCTTGTCAAAAGGGTTAAGTCCTTCTTCTTTGCACCTTGCGGCAATAAAGGCGCCATACTTTGCTATATTTTCCGCGATTAGCGGCATCCTGTTGTCAAAGTCAGCCTTAACCTTAAACAATTTTCTATATTCATCATCAAGGCTGTAAAGCAGATAATAGATATACGGACTTCCTATCAGAACTATCTTTATGTCCACAGGTATCGGCTCCGGCTTTAACGTTGTTGTGGATACAAGTCTGTATTGTTCCCACACATCTTCCACCTTCACCTCTTTATTCTTTATCATCCGTTTCAGCGCATCATAAGCAAAAATATTCCGCAAGAGGTCAAGGGCATTAATGACAAGATAGCCGCCGTTTGCCCTTTGTATAGAGCCTGCCTTAATCATTGTAAAATCAGTCATTGCAACGCCGTACTGGACGCGGTGTTCAATCCTGCCAAAGAGATTATAATAGGTCGGGTTAGTTTCAATAACAACAGGCGCGCCCTTTGCCTCCTTATTGTTTACCAGTAGATTCACACTATATCTCTCAAAGCTTGGCTCCATCTTTGGAAGCTTAAGCCCCGGCAGGGAAAGCGCAAACTCCTCCTTTGGCCTGAAATCATCTGAATGCGCCAGCACATCTTCCTTTACCTGACTTAGATATTCAATTACATCCGGATACTGCTTGTATTTATCCAGAAGCTCATTGAGCAGAGGATTTACCACATACTGGACAACCTCTCTGTCCAGGGCATTTATCCTTTCTTTTGTCTCCTTTTCAACAACCCTTGCCTCACGGATTGTGTCGCTGAGCCTGTCCTGTAAAAACTTGCCCTCCTCCTCTATCCTTGCCTTCTCGCCTTTTGAAAGTTTCTCAAAATCTTCATGGCCAAATGTCTTGCCGTCCTTTGCCGGCAAAACAGCCAAGCCGCTCACAGTCTTTTTGAGGATAAAGCCTTTTTCCTGAGCCTTCTGCTCCAATCTGTAAAAAAGGGCCTTTGTCCTTTCCTGCTGGCCGTCCAAAATCTCATCCCTGTGCTTTTCATAATCCTTGCTCTCAAAGACCTTCGGTATATCACGTCTTAACGACTCTACCAGATCCGCCATATCAATTTTTAACCCGCCGCCAATCCCCTGCGGAAGATTTAATGCATTTGGCCTGTCAGGATCCGCAAAATTATATACATAGCACCAGTCGTCAGGAACCTTTTCATTGCCCGCCTTTTTTTCAAGCATTGCCCTGACAGTGGATGTCTTTCCTGTTCCGCTCTCGCCAAGGACATAGATATTAAAGCCGTGGCTCTCAAGCCCCAGGCCAAAATCCATTGCCCGCAAGGCCCTCTCCTGGCCGATAGTTTCCTCAAGCGGCTGGATTTCATCTGTTGTCATGAATGGAAACTGATTAGGGTCGCATGTCCAGCGCAGTTCTTCAGGCGTTAACGATTGTGGTTTTTTTGGCATAAGACCTCCGTTTAAATCTCTGTTTTGCATTTCGGACAGATAAACCTGTTTTCAATAGCTATATCATAAAGAAAACCGGGCAAGAGAAAGAAAAGCCATAAAAATATCCTTAACAGTATCTGCTTAGGCTGTGTAGACAATTTCTTTGCCTTTCCTTCGAAGCCACATTCACGACATTTTATCCAACGGTTATTATGAGACATATTCAAAGTTGTATAAACCAGCAGTAAATAGTTTCATCTAAAAATACCTTCTTTGTCATTCCGTAATCCTTTTTCTTGCCTTTCCATCTGTTCATGAATTTTTGTGATATGAGGCTGGATACCAAAAATCTCATTTTTTGTGAAAAAAGGAGTGATGTTGTCTATGTTGAGGTTGAGGTTGATGTTTGGCATTATCTACGGGTATCAGCCGTCAGAGGTACCGGCTTGTTAGATTGTGTAGTTTCTACCTGTTCGTAAGATAAGTACGGCAAACTTGCCTGCTCTCTGGCGTGCTCAATAGTCATTGCAACCAGATTGCCTGAAACATCGATGTCAATATATATGTTTTCGTTTATCTCCTTCGTCTCCGCTACTTCGTGATCAGAAAACTCTACTAGCGCAGTATCAGTATCTGAAAAATATTTGATTTTCATGGCATCCCTCCTTTAAAACTTCTATCAAAAAATGCATTATGCACTGTTTCTCCATCAGGAAGTAATACTACTCGTAGGATTTTACCCTCTTCCGCTATCTTTTTCCACTTTCTTATTCTTCCGTCTGCTTGAATTTCAGTATGGATTGGATTTTTGACGGCATCTTCAATCCACTCCATTTTTATTTTAGCACGGTCTGGTCGTTTTTTGACATAAAGAAAATATTGGGTGAATTTCATTGGAATAGTTTATATCCTAAAGTGATTTCACTTTTGATATTAAAATAAATCTCATTCCCCATCTTTTACACTAATTTTAAACAGCCTTCCGCCCCTGCTCAAGAAGAGATGCAAGATTAGTGATGAGGGTGGAATAGATTTGTGTTTTTATGCGCTTCCTCATTTTAAATTTTGAAGGTTTGATTCTTACAAAGAACTCCATTCATCGGCAGTAATTTGCCGGTCTATTATTGTTTCTACTTCTCTAATCATAAATCGTAGTTGAGGAATAGAATATTCGGCATTGGAAGGAATTGCTAAACGACATTGATTGTAAACCATGAACTGATGTCTTGTTCCTGAAAAAGGACCGTCAAAACCAATGTCCCGTAATCGCTTTATAAAATCTTTCCGCTTACACGGTGCCCACTGGCTCACGAATAGGCTCCTTGTTTAGATCAATACCTTCAATTACCGGTAAAGGATGACCAAGTTTTAATCCCACTAAAATCCAATCTTCAAGAGTTGAACGCAATTCATCCTCGCACCCGCGCAATGTAATCCCAAAAGCCAAAACCCCTTTACACGAAGGAATTCTACCGGTGAATGTGCCGTCTTCAAGTTTGTCATAGACAGCCCCTGACATAGCCTGTTCCAGATACTCACTCAAAATATAATGTATAGGCATAGTGTTCCTCCCTTTGTTCAGTCTTCAAACAAGACATATTATAACAGATTCCCTTTTGAATGTTAATCTTACCCACCCTGTTATTATTGTGGCGAGCCTGTCGAAATTCAAGATTCAAGACCCTATTTGCGCTTTGAACCAGTAAGTAGCCACCAAAGCAGTGTTCACATACCGCACTGCTGTCTTGCGCCCCTGCTTAATTAGAGAAGCAAGGTCGGTGATGAGGGTGGAATAGTTTTGTGTTTTTATGTCCTTCTTCATTTTAAATTTTGGAGGTTTGATTCTTGCTCATTTCCAACAAAAAACCTCACCTTTCAAATTTCAAGAGGGTTTTAGCAATTGTCTTTTCGTTAAAATACTCAAATTCATCAGTTCTTTTCTTGTCTTTGAGTTTCTTATTACATAAAGGAACCGCTCCGTACTCTCTTCTAAATGCCAGAACAAATGCAGCTTCAAGTTTTTTCCAAATTAAAACTTTATTTCGTGGTTTACATGAAATAACAAATGCCTCAATATGCGTTATACCATGTTTACCAAGAGCAAGCTCTCCTCTATAAACGATGCTTTGGCTAACACGTGAGGCACCTTTTTTTGTTGTTCCAATATAAATTACTTTTGACCGCTTCACTTGGTATTTGATTGGTTTATTTGCCACAAGCAGATAGATGCATTTGTCCTTCTTGAAGGCTATCCGTTTTAGTGTCATAACAATTTTTGGTGAACTAAATTTCATGTCAAACCTCTGAAATATTACTATGCAGTGCAAGATAGCGTCTAACTCGTTTATATCTGAAACTGTTTCGTCTATACTCCTTATTTGGAGTGCTATCCGAAGTATTTCGTATATCCCAATTCTGGCGACATTTATATCAAATAAAGATAATTCGTTCCCCTCACCCTAACCCTCTCCCGCAAGGGGAGAGGGAACTTAATTTTCCCCCTTGACGGAAAGGGAACTTATTATTTCCCATCCCTTGACGGGAGGGGATTCAGGGGCGGGTGAATCATGTGTCAACTTATTTAAGTCGTTCACTATAGTTTTATCAATGCCCATGCTCCTTATGTTCAATAGTCCTGAAAAGCTGGCTGGTCATGCAGCCGTTGCACTCTGCCTGTAGGGTAGTATAGAAGATGTGGTGGTCTTTGGCAAGTTTTTGGTTTATCAATTCAAGGATTTCACCTCTGCGGTTGCTTGCTTTTTCTTCCATATCTATATGCGCGCTCATGGCATGGATGTTTGAACAGATGCTCCATATGTGCAGGGTATGGATGCCCTGCACTCCGTCTATAGCCTTTATATCCTCCACAATACTTTTGATATTGACCTCTCTCGGCACCCCCTCTAAAAGTATATGGGCGGACTCCTTGATTATTTTAACAGCGCCAGGGATAATTATTATGCCTATGCCGATGCTTATGAGCGGGTCCGCGGCAAACCAGTTTGTCCAATAAATTATAATGCCGCTTAAAATAACGCCGACAGAGGCAACCGCATCCCATACAACATGGAGATATGCGCTCCTTATATTCAAATCTTCATGTTTATGCCCTTTGAGCCATGATGCAACGATAATATTGACTGCAAGGCCGATGAATGCAACGACCATTGTGCCTATGGCTCTGACCTCCGGCGGAGATACCAGCCTTTGATATGCCTCATAGAATATAACCAGAGATACAAATAAAAGCGTTACGCCGTTTATAAATGCCGCAAAGACCTCGCTCCTGTGCCATCCGTATGTCCTCGTCTCAGTAGCCGGCATGGCGCATATATAAAGGGCAAGCCAGCTTAAGCCGAGGCTGGATACATCCATGAATACATGGGCGGAGTCAGATAAGAGTGCAAGGCTGTTAAATAAAAAACCGCCAATAAACTCAGCGAAAAAGATAAACGCTGTAAGAAATATCGCGAGCTTAAACCTGCCCCTTAGTTCTATGTCAATGTGGGAGTTTGCCATCAGCCCCATCCTGCCTTTCAGGTATTATCCATATACTCTCTTTTTTCAAAGACACTGCAATCTTTTTGCCTTTGCTGAGTTTAAGTTTTCTATATACAAAATTCGGAATTTCTATCTTAAACGTTGCATCCCTGTCTTTCACCTTAAGGTATATGGTATAGCTGTCCCCTTTCCCAAGGGTCGTCAGAACCTCGCCTTCCAGTATATTATCCTGAACCTGTTTATCTATCGGTTTATCGGGTCTTATAATCATAATCTCTTCAGGCCTTATTCCGAATGTTATTTTTTCTCCAATAACGAGCTGGGCATCTTCAGGATGTATAAATGCCTTAACCTCTCCAATATCAGGGTTTTCTATTGTAACTGTTATACCATTCAAAGAAATAACTTTACCGCTGAACATATTCCTTGCGCCCAGAAATTTTGCAACGTTTTTTGTCTTAGGCTTATAAAAGACATCTTCCCTTGCGCCGAACTGCTCAAGTCTGCCGTTGTTTATTATCGCAATCTTTTCACCCATGACAAACGCCTCTTCAAGGTCATGGGTGACAAAGAGCGTTGTTATCGGGTATCTCTGGTGTATCATCAAAAGGTCAGCCCTTAATTTTTCCCTGACCTGATAATCAAGGGCTGAAAACGGCTCATCGAGGAGGAGTATTCTGGGTTCTGTTGCAATGGTCCTTGCAAGCGCCGTCCTCTGCCTCTGTCCGCCTGACAACTCCTTTGGAAATCTGTCCTGAAATCCGCCAAGCCTCATAAGAAGAAGAAGCCCTTCAACCTTTGCCTTTATTTTATTTTTGGGCAGATGGCTTATGCCGTAGGCGATATTTTCAAAAACAGTCATATGCGGAAAAAGGGCATAGTCCTGAAACACAAAACCTATCCTTCTGTCCTTTATCGGAATGTCTATTCCTGCTCTGGAATTAAAAACCTCTGTATCGTCAATCCTGACAAAACCTTCGTCAGGTCTTATAATGCCTGAGAGCATATTTAAGAGAAGACTCTTTCCTGCGCCCGACGGCCCGAACAGGACAGCCATATTTTCTTCAGTAGAAAATCCAAGGTCAATTGAAAAACCATGGAAATGTCTTTTAAGATGAAAGGAAAGTGACATGTCGCTTCGCTCCATTGCAAAATGCAAAGTGAAGATTGAAAAACTAATCCGCATTTTGCAATTTACAATCTTCAATTTGCAATGAACTAATACTTGCCTCTGGTAAACCGGTTTACAAAATAAATCACCGAAAATGAGAATAAAGTTATAATTCCTACAAGGAGATTTGCCGTCGCTGTATCTCCCATCTGCACTGCATCATATATGCCAACCGGCAATGTTTGTGTCACGCCAGGGATGTTTCCGGCAATCATAAGGGTTGCGCCGAATTCACCGGTTGCCCTGGCAAATGCAATTATGCCGCCTGCAACAATCCCCCTCCATGCCAAGGGGATTGTTATGGTTTTTAAAACCTCCCATTCTGTCTTGCCGAGAAGCCTCGCAGCATTTTCAAGATTTCTGTCAACACCTTCAATGGCAGCCCTTGCCGGCCTTACAAACAGAGGCAGAGACGCCACAAATGCCGCAACTACAGCGCCTTTCCATGTAAATACCAGGGTTATCCCCGCAGTATCTTCAAGAAATCTTCCTAATGGGCTTGATCTGCCTAATAATACCAGCAGATAATATCCAAGCACAGTCGGAGGTATTACAAGGGGCTGCATGATAATGGCGTCAAGAATGCCTTTTCCAAAAAAATCCCTTCTTGCCATGAGCCATGCAAAACACAGGCCGATAACTATAGAAAAAAAGGTTGCGAAGATAGAAACCTTGAGGGTCAGGTATAATGGAAATACATCCATTGTTAAAACTCCCCCGGCAGGAGGAAACCGTATTTTTTCATGATCGGCCTGCTGTGCGGGCCGTTTACATAATTTATAAATTCCCTTGCCTCTTTTTCAGCCTTTGTTATTTTAATCACAGCTACTGCCTGATTAATAGAATTGTGGATGTTATGGTCAATAAGCGTCCATGTTATTTCTGGCGCATCAGCAACTGATAATGCTATTATACCCGCTTGGGCATTGCCTGTCTGGATATACTGCAATGCCTGTCGTATATTTTCGCCATACACAAGCTTTGGTTTTAGGGCATCCCATAAATTCAGTTTTTTCAATGCCTCCATTGCGGCAATCCCATAGGGGGCATGGTCAGGATTGGCGATGGCAATCTTTTTAATGGATGGGTCAAACAGGTCTTCCAGTTTTTTTGCATTTATCCCATATGTTTTATTCACAGCAAGGACAATCCTTCCCTGCGCATACAGTTTTTTCGTATCAAGGATAATAAGACCTTTGTCTTTCAATTCGTCAATATACTTTTCACTGGCAGCAAAAAAAATATCGAAAGGCGCATCGTTCTCTATCTGCCGGGTGAGCATTCCTGTAGAGCCAAATGAGAGCGCAACTTTTATGCCGGTATCTTTTTCAAATTTTTGAGATATTTCCTTTAATGCAAAAGAAAGGTCAGCGGCAGCAGCGATTGTGAGATGTTTTTCTTCTGCAAAAACTGAGGCAGCAAGCAATAAGCAGGATAAAAGAAGAAGCTGTAAAATGCAAATGGGAAAATGCAAATTTAAAGGAAAAGGCTTTAAGTTTTGCAATTTACAATTTGCATTTTGCATTTAAGATAATTCCCCCTTCAATCTCCTTGTCATTAAATCCATAACCGCATCCTTTGGCGATTTATCTTCATACAGGACGCGGTATACCTGCTCTGTGATTGGCATCTCCACCCCATATTTTTTAGCAAGTTCATACGCTGCCTTTGCAGTCTTTACCCCTTCTGCCACCATCTTCATCTCTGATAGTATATCATTTAGTTTGCGGCCTTTTCCTATCATCATGCCGACAGACCTGTTCCTGCTAAGTTCGCCTGTGCATGTTAAAACAAGATCTCCAAGCCCGGACAGGCCTGCAAATGTTGCCGCATCCGCCCCCATGCTTATGCCGAGCCTTGAAATCTCCGCAAGGCCTCTGGTTATAAGGGCTGCCCTTGCATTCATTCCAAGGGACAGACCATCGGATATGCCTGCCGCTATGGCAATTACATTTTTTAATGCGCCGCTAATTTCAACACCTGTCATGTCGCTATTTGTATAAACCCTGAAATAATTGGTATTAAAAACCTGCTGCACTTTTTCCGCCACAGCCTTTTTATTAGCTGCGACACAAATGGCAGTTGGAAGTTTCCGGCTTACCTCTTTGGCAAAGGTCGGGCCTGAAAGCACGGAAAGATTTTGATGGAATGCCTTGGGAAGGGATTGCCTTAATATCTGGGAAACAGTCAGCAGGGTTTCCTGCTCAATCCCCTTTGATGCGTTTACTATAATTGCATCTTTTGATAAAAATTTTGATGCCTGCGCGAATATGTCCCTTACCCCATGAGACGGAATTACGCATAGGATAATAGCCCTGTTTTTTACAGCCTCCTCTATGGAATTGGTTGACGTGATATTGTGCGCGAGTTTTATGCCGGGGAGGAAGAAGGCGTTTTCCCTTGTCTCCCGGATGATCCGATATAATTCTTCTTCCCTTACCCAAAGGCTTATATCAAAGCCTTTCTCAGCAAGGATATTCGCAAGGGTTGTCCCCCAGCTTCCTGCGCCGAGCACACATATCTTTTCCATTTCAGTCATCCTTTTTCAGCGCCACCGGGGTATTCTTGTTTTCCCTCGCCTCTATTGCATCTATCCTTACCTTTATAGCTTCCGGGTTGGGATAGCTTTTTTCCAACTCCTTATAAAACCTCATCGCCTCCGCAATATCCCCTGTCTCTTCAATGCAGACAGCCTTATTAAGCCTTGCCTCATTAGCATAGGAGTTGTTCGGATATAACGAAATCACCCTTTCGTAGGCATTAATAGCCTCTTTATAATCACCCTCCAGATGATAGGTATTTGCTATCTGATAATAAATCTCCGGGCCAAGGGTAGAATCTGGAGAATTTTTGACAATTTCCTGAAGCTCTATCCTTGTCTGCTTAATATCTGTGAGCTTAAGATAGGTCATGGCTATCTGATATTGAAAATTGTCCCGCTGTATCCCGCCTGAATTTCTCATCAGCCATTGATACTCTCCTATGGTTTTTCTGTAATCGCCTTTTCTTGCATATATCTCTGCCATATCCTGCCTCGCCAATAGCACCTCTTTGCTATCAGGATAAAGGAGCATCAATGCAGCATAGGCATTCATAGCCCTTCTCATATCCTTAAGATAGAGATTGTTGATAAGGCCGATCTTATACTGGCTGGCAGGGGCATACGGGCTTTCGGGGTGTTTGTTGACAATATTACTGTAACTTTCTATAGCCTTTGCATATGCCATCTGGCTGAAAAGCCCTTCTGCCTTTTCATACAAAGGCTGGGCAGGGTCTGCGGAGCAGGATAAAAGAAGAATACATATTGCAAGTTGTAAAATGCAACTGGGAAAATGCAAATTTGAAGGAAAAGACTTTAAGTTTTGTAATTTACGATTTACAATTTGTAATTTGCAATTTGCAATTTGCATTTAAGATTCCTCCTCTTCCTCTTTCTCCGCAATCGGCGCTATACCGGTCACCCTCTCATCCTTTTCAATATCAATAAGCTTAACACCCTGCGTATTTCTGCCGATTACAGACACACCTTTCATTGCTATCCTTATAATCTTTCCGATATTGGTGGTAATCATGAGTTCGTCTTCACCCGTTACCTGGGCGATGCCGACAACAGGGCCGTTCTTCTCCGTAACCTTGATGTTGATTATGCCCATCCCCCCGCGCAGTTGGCTCCGGTATTCTTTAATCTCAGTCCTCTTGCCATATCCCCTCTCTGTTACAGTCAGAATAGTTCTCCCCTCTTCAAGGGCCTCCGCTGCCACGACCACATCGTCTTTGCCGAGGTTTATTGCCCGCACACCTCTCGCAACCCTTCCCATATCCCTCACCTGCGATTCATTAAATCTTATTGCCTGGCCTTCCTTTGTGCCAAGGAAAAGTTCCTTAGAGCCGTCAGTCAACCGTGTTGCAATCAATTCATCCCCTTCATCCAATCCGAGGGCAATGAGACCGCCTGATCGGATATTGGCAAAGGCCGGCAGATCGGTCTTTTTTATCACGCCGCATTTTGTGGCCATAACAATAAATTTTCCCTCTGTAAATTCTCTTACCGGCAGGAATGCGGTCATCTTTTCTCCCTGTGCAAGGTTCAAAAGATTGACAATGGCCTTCCCCTTTGTAGCAGTGCCTGCCTGAGGAATATCATACACCTTCAGTGAATAGACCTTGCCCTTGTCCGTAAAGAAGAGTATGAAACTGTGGGTTGACGCAACAAACATATGCTCAACAAAATCCTCTTCCTTTGTTGTCATGCCGATCTTGCCTTTGCCTCCACGTCTCTGTGTTCTGAACAGGCTTGTCGGATTCCGCTTGATGTATCCGCCGTGGCTGATGTTCACCATCATGTCCTCTTCGGCAATGATGTCTTCCATAGTTATTTCGCCGGTCTTTTCAATGATCTCCGTGCGCCGCTCATCGCCGAACTGCTTTTTAATTTCTTTGAGTTCATTGACGATAACTTCAATCAGGAGTTTTTCGTCGGTCAGTATCTCTTCCAGCCTCTTGATTAGCTTCAAAACCTCTTTATATTCCTCAATGATCTTATCCCTCTCAAGGGCAGTCAACCTCTGAAGTTTCATATCAAGGATTGCCTGAGCCTGAATATCGGAAAGCTTGAATCGCTTTATCAGGCCTTCCCTTGCCTCCTGAGGGGATTTGCTCTTTCTAATCAGGGTTATAACCTCGTCAAGATTATCTATTGCAATCTTTAACCCCTCTAATATATGGGCGCGCTCTTTTGCCTTTTTAAGTTCAAATATTGTCCTTCGTGTTACGATCTCATTTCTGAATCTTACAAATTGCTGTAGAAGTTCCTTTAGATTTAATACCTTTGGCTGACCGTCAACAATGGCAAGGTTTATAATGCCGAATGTGGTCTGCATCTGGGTGTGCAGGAACAGATTATTGAGGATGACCTCTCCAACCTCATCCCTCTTTAAGTCAACAACAATCCTCATCCCATCCCTGTCAGATTCATCTCTTATATCAGCAATACCCTCAACCTTTTTATCCCTGACCAATTCCGCAATCTTTTCAATAAGCCTTGCCTTGTTCACCTGATAGGGTATCTCGGTTATTACAATCGCCTGCCTGTTTGTCCTCGGATTCTTTTCTATTGCGGCCCTTGCCCTCATCTGGATAATGCCTCTGCCGGTTTCATACGCGGCCTTGATACCTTCCCTTCCGTGGATAAAACCGGCGGTTGGGAAATCAGGGCCTGGAATGAGCTTCATCAATTCCTTGATAGTTGCGTCAGGCTTATTTATTATATGTATCAGGCCGTCTATCACCTCTGAAAGATTATGCGGAGGCATGTTTGTAGCCATGCCAACAGCAATGCCTGACGAGCCGTTTACAAGGAGATTGGGGAACGCAGCAGGCATCACTAACGGCTCTTTCAGGGATTCATCATAGTTTGGCCTCCAGTCAACAGTCTCCTTATCTATATCAGACAGAAGCCCGCCTGTAAGCCGCGCCATCCTCACTTCCGTATAACGCATGGCAGCAGGCGCATCTCCGTCAACAGAACCAAAGTTGCCCTGGCCGTCTATTAAGGGGTATCTCAGGGAAAAATCCTGAACCATCCTTGTTATTGCGTCATAAACAGCAGTATCACCATGAGGATGATATTTACCGATCACATCTCCGACAACACGGGCGGATTTTTTATAGGGCTTATTCCACTCAACCCCCATCTCATGCATTGCATAAAGTATTCTCCGGTGAACCGGCTTTAACCCATCCCGCACATCCGGCAATGCCCTGCCGACAATTACGCTCATGGCATAGGCCAGATACGATTTTTTCATCTCATCTTCAATATAAACCGGAATCTTTTCCTGAGCCATCTATCCTCCATTATTAGTTCATAGCCCATAGCTCATGGTAGTTACTATCAGCTATAAGCTGTTTTTTTATCTCTGGTATAATAATGTGGAATTACAGACCTGTCAAGATTATAAAGGAAAGTTTCATAGAAAGGCTATACCTATATCATAATTATCCATCTGTCCTGATTTTAGATTGGCCTGACTTTGGATTAGATAGATATTATTTGGCAGTGAGGTATGTATCTGGATAAAAAAACAGCCCCCTCCCCCTTTATACCCTCATAGAGGGGGACAGTGGGAGGGGGCTGTTACAGGAATTCCTGTGAAATCACAAAACCTATTTCTGTGTCTGTAATTCGCCTTGTTCATACTTTACAACTGCTTCTGCATCTGCTTCAGAAAGACCCGACTTGGGCATGTCAATCGGGAATTCTTTGTACTTCTTTGCTGCACCAGCGCGGCCTTCAAGGACGAGCTTTTTAAGATCTTCTGGTTTGCTCTCGATAATAAATTTATTGCCTTTGTGTGCCGGCGCCAGACCCTTCGTGCCCTGACCTTTCGCGCCATGACATACAGCACATTGTTTGTAGATCTCTGCCCCATCTCTTGCCATTGAATTAACAGCAAATACAAGGCTTATTACCACAACTGCCGACCATATAACTTTACGCATGATTTACCTCCTTTCTTTAGAATTTATTTACTATAATTTATAAATTAAATTAAAATATATACCTTGTCAAGTATTTTTTTAAAAACATTTTTTAAAAAGGAAAAGGTTTTACAGACGCTCTATATTTTTCGGGACGAATTTATACGTCATTAAAACCCACCAAGCCTTAAAAATACCGCAAAAAGCACGATAGCAAGCGCTATAAAAAGATTAGACCTGCCCAACCACTTGGCAATATTACTGTAAACAGACGAGTTTCTTGCTTTTGGGCCAAAAATAAAATCATGAAGCAGACTTGTAGATATGATAAAAATGACAAATAAGATTTTAATGGCTAATGTCTTGCCGTAAGGGGTTCTGTGGAAAGAAGGGTCAATAAGATTAGACAAAGGTGTTCCCATTAAACGCAGGTTTAATGTGCCTGTTATAACCAGTATTGATATGGCAACCCAGCCCCAGAACCTGAAACCTCTGCCGACACTCTGGTATATGCTGGACCGCTCCTTTGCATCCTGGATTGTCTTTAAAAACGGCGTAATAATCAGGGTTAAAAACAGCATCCCGCCTATCCAGAATAAGGCAGCAACAATATGAAAAAATAAGGAGAGTTTCAGCATAGTATTATATTATATAGAGTCAAATTTAAGATGCCTATAGGGTTGTTAATCCTCTAGCCATAGCAGCAGCGCCGATAACTGCCGCCTTTTCACCCAATCCGGCCTTGACTATTTTTAGATGAGTTGAAGCAGCCTTAAGGGCATGTTTCTTCACCCCTTGTTCAGCCATTGATATAAATATTGTCAAATTCTCAATCACGCCTCCACCAAGGATAATAAGGCACGGGTTAAATGCATTGACTATGCTTACAATACCGGCAGCCAGATACATGCCTGTCTCCTCAACAAGTTGACAGGCAAGGGGGTCTTTATCCTGATATGCCTTATTAAGCGCAACAGCAGTAATATTCTCAACACCCCCTGCAAGTTTAAGCAGATATAGACCTGATTCGGCATTACACTTTACAGCCTCCTTTACCCTTTCTGCAATAGCCCACCCTCCGGCATATGCCTCAAGGCATCCCATGTTTCCACAATTGCAGCGTCTGCCGTCAGCCCTAATGGTTATATGCCCAAGTTCTCCGGCTGTATTGCTGCAACCTTCAAGCATGCGGCCGCCGCTTATTACGCCGCCGCCGATACCTGTGCCAACAAAGATAGCGACAAGGTCATCCACACCATGCCCTGCCCCATAGAGCCACTCTCCATATGTGGCAGCGCGGACATCATTTGTAACAATTACCGGCAGACCAATGCCTTTTTCCAATTCGTTCTTAAGCGGAACATTCTGCCATCTCAGGTTAGGGGCAAACCGCACATTGCCTGCAGACGGCTCCACCTGACCTGCCACACCAATGCCCAGAGCAAGTATATCTTCCGATGTCTTGCCGAGACAATCCTTAACATAAGTTGTGATATCAGCTATGACCCCGTCAGGGCCTTTTTGGGGATTAGTGGGATATCGGCGGGAAAAAATTATACCTCCGGCGCCATCTACCACTGCCACATCCACTTTGGTGCCGCCCAAGTCAACACCGAGGGTTATGGGTTTCCTTTTTCGTCCCATTAGAACCGCCTATCCTTGTTTACCCCCACACCAAAGATTTTGGTGTGAGGGTAAAATAATATACTGTCTTTACTAAATTATCCATAAAATATTCAATAGATTTACACAACCACTTCCAAAAACATATAAAGTGTGATAGTCTTTTTACCCTATGCAACACGCCAATTTTGTCCATTTGCATCTCCATACACAGTACAGTCTCCTTGACGGGGCAATAAGGCATGATGACCTTTTTAAACTTGCCAGGGAATACAAGATGCCTGCCCTTGCAATGACCGACCACGGCAATATGTTTGGCGCAATTGAGTTTTATGAGAAGGCCTCTCACTATGGAATAAAGCCGATAATCGGATGCGAGGTGTATGTTGCCACAGGCAGCAGATTGAACAAAACTTCTGTGCGCGGCAATAAAGAGGGGGGTGAGCAGGAGGTATCGTTTCACCTGATTCTTCTGGTAAAAAACATAAAGGGATACAAAAATCTCTGCAAACTTGTCACTGCCGGCTATCTTGAAGGTTTTTATTACAAACCAAGGATAGACAAAGAACTTCTAATGGCAAATAACGAAGGTCTTATTGCCTTGACCTCATGCCTTCACGGAGAGATTCCATATCTTTTAAATAACGGGAATATGGAAAAGGGATTGAAGGTTGCAGAGGACTATAAGGCAATTTTTAACAATAACAGATTCTTTCTGGAACTTCAGGATAATAAACTGCCTGAGCAGAAAAAGGTAAACGAAGGGCTTCTTAATATCAGCAAGAAACTGGATATCCCGATAGTTGCCACAAATGACTGTCATTATCTTAAGAGAGAAGAGGCAAAGGCGCATGACATCCTTGTCTGTATTCAGACAGGGAAGACTGTGAACGCGACTGACAGGCTTAAATTCAGGACTGATGAATTTTATTTTAAATCGCCGCAGGAGATGGAAACAGCCTTTAGCTCCTATCCAGAGGCGATAAGGAATACGATTGAGATTGCAGAGCGGTGCAATCTTGAGCTTAAGCTTAACGAACCTCATCTGCCGGTCTTTCCTGTTCCAAACGCCGAAGATATTGACACCTTTTTTGAGAAACAGGCAAGGCATGGTTTAGAGAAAAGATTGGCAGATATGCATAACAAAGGAGAAGATGCAGAGTCGCAAAAATGGCACTATTATGAAAGATTGGAAAAGGAGCTTAAAGTAGTTAAGGCAATGGGGTTTGCAGGGTACTTTCTCATTGTGGCGGATTTTATAGGTTTTGCAAAAATGAGAAATATACCCGTAGGTCCTGGCAGGGGATCTGCTGCCGGCAGTCTGGCTGCATATGCGCTTGGCGTTACAAATCTGGACCCCATACAACACAACCTTTTGTTTGAAAGATTTTTGAACCCCGACAGAATAAGTCTTCCTGATATTGACATAGACTTCTGTATTGAAGGCAGGGATGATGTTATAAAATATGTTTCAGAAAAATACGGCAGGGATAATGTCAGCCAGATAATAACGTTCGGCCAGATGCGGGCAAAGGCGGTAATACGCGATGTAGGCAGGGCGCTGGATATTCCTTATAGCGAGGTTGACAGGATAGCAAAGCTTGTTCCGAATATATTGAATATAACCATTGAGGGCGCCGTTAAACAGGAGCCGAGACTCAAGGAATACATTGACAAGGATGCGCGGATTAAAGAGTTGATAGATGTTGCAAAGACCCTGGAAGGTCTGCCGCGGCATGCCTCAACCCATGCTGCAGGCGTTGTTATCTCAAATAAGCCTTTGCTGGAATATCTGCCGCTTTACAAGGGGCCCAAAGAAGAGGTTGTAACCACGCAGTATGCGATGAAGGATGTTGAAAAGATAGGCCTTGTAAAATTTGATTTTCTCGGTTTAAAAACTCTGACGGTTATAGACAGGACAGTAAAGATTCTCAAAGAGAATAAGGGGGCAGATATTGATATAGATAATTTGAGTCTTGATGATGCTGATACATACAAGCTGCTCAGCTCCGGCAATACAAATTGCATATTTCAGCTTGAAAGCTCCGGCATTAAGGAACTGCTCATGAAGCTGAAGCCGGAGACGTTTGAGGATATCATGTCGGTTGTTGCCCTGTATAGACCTGGGCCGCTGCAGAGCGGAATGGTTGATGATTTTATCAAGAGAAAACATGGCAAGGCTTCCATAAAATACGAACTGCCGCAGCTGAAAGATATACTGGCCAATACATACGGTGTTATTGTTTATCAGGAGCAGGTTATGGAGATAGCCAAGGTCCTTGCCGGCTTCGGCCCTGGCGATGCTGATGTGCTTAGAAAGGCGATGGGCAAGAAGCTTCCTGAAGAAATGGTTATTCAAAGGGAAAGATTTATAGAAGGGGCAAAGAAAAACAAGGTGGAACAGAAAAAGGCGGAAAAGATTTTTGATCTCATGGCAAACTTTGCGGGATACGGTTTTAATAAATCTCACAGCGCGGCGTATGCGCTCATTGCATATCAGACTGCGTATCTCAAGGCGCATTTCCCTGTGGAATTTATGGCAGCCACGTTGACCTCTGAAATGACCGATACTGACAAGGTAATCAAATATATCGGAGAATGCCGCGATATGGCAATAGAGATACTACCGCCGGATTTGAATGAAAGCAGGAAAGACTTTACGGTTATTGGCGGGAGGATAAGATTTGGACTGGCTGCTGTAAAGAATGTTGGAGAGGCTGCAATAGATGTGATATTAAAGACAAGGGAGGAAGAAGGGCAGTTTACATCTATTTTGGATTTTTGCACAAGGGTTGACTTGAGAAAGGTAAACAGACGTGTTATAGAAAGCCTGATAAAATGCGGCGCATTTGATTTTACAGGCGCGAAGAGGTCTCAGCTTATGGCGTCCCTTGATAGAATTATGGATATATCGCAGGCTGTGCAGAAAGATAAGGTCAACGGTCAGATAAGCATATTCCAGACAGCCCGCCCTGGCGGGGGGGGCAGAAACAGCGGGATGGCGGCAATAGAGCTTCCTCAGATGGAGGAATGGCACGAGGCGCAGCTTTTAAGCTATGAAAAAGAGTCGCTTGGTTTTTATATTACAGGCCATCCCCTTGAAAAATATGCCAAAGATCTGGAATATCTGACAAATGCCGATACAGAGGGTGTAAAAGAAAAACAGGATGATGAAGAGGTGACTATCGCAGGCATAGTAACAGCTGTAAAAGAGGTAAATACAAAAAAGGGCGACAGAATGGCATTTATAACATTGGAAGACTTGAAGGGTTTTGTTGAGGTAGTTATGTTTTCTGATGTGTATAAAAATGCCGCTTCATACTTTAGCGACGATGCGCCTGTTCTTGTTAAAGGTAAGGTGGATAAAGGCGGGGAGCATGTAAAGATTATTGCAAATTCTGTATATCCTGTGGCGCAGGCAAAGACAATGTTTGCCAATGTGGTTCATATTAAAGCCGACGCATCCAGACTTGAGACAGGTTCTCTGGAAAAGGTAAAAGGAATATTAAGCGCTCATTCAGGCAACTCCCCTGTCTATTTCCATCTCCTGTGGCCTGACAGAGATGTGGTAATTGCAATCCCTGAAAAACTCAAGGTTGCCCCTTCTGAAAAATTTGTAAAAGATATTGAAACGCTTCTGGGAGACGGCAGTATCAATATTGTTCAGGGAGGTGTTGCCTGATATGGCGCTTCAACAATTTATGGAATTTGAAAAACCTGTGGTTGAGCTTGAAAAAAAGATAGAAGAGCTGAAAGAGACAGCTCTGGAGAAGAAGATTGATAATAGCGATGAGATAGAAAAACTGAGCAAAGATATGAGCAGGCTCCAGGAGGAGATATTTTCAAATCTTACGCCGTGGCAGATAACGCAGCTTGCCAGGCACCCGCTCAGGCCATATACATTGGATTACATCCCCCGCATATTCAGTGATTTTATTGAACTGCACGGCGACAGAAATTTCAGAGACGACCCTGCCATAGTAGGCGGTCTTGCAATGCTTGAGGGAGAGCCTGTTATGGTTATAGGCCATCAAAAAGGCAGAACAACAAAGGAGAAGGTTTTTAGGAATTTTGGCATGCCCAATCCTGAGGGTTACAGAAAGGCCATCAGACTTATGAGCATGGCTGAAAGATTAAAAAAACCGATTATAACATTTATAGATACCCCCGGCGCCTTTCCCGGCATAGGCGCAGAAGAGCGAGGCCAGGCAGAGGCCATTGCCAAAAACCTTATGGTTATGTCAAGGCTTAAGGTGCCTATCATTATTGTTGTTATAGGAGAGGGCGGCAGCGGCGGCGCGCTGGCAATCGGTGTTGGCGATAAGATACTGATGCTGGAATACGCAACATATTCGGTAATATCGCCTGAAGGGTGCGCTGCAATACTATGGAAAGACGGAAGCAAGGCGGATATTGCGGCAAGGGCGCTCAAGATAACGGCAAAAGACCTTTATAACCTCGGGATAATTGATGAGATAGTAAAAGAACCGCCTGGCAGCGCCCATAGGAATCCGGATTCAATGGCAATTACCATGAAAGAGGTTCTTATAAAATCGCTTCAGGAACTAAAGAAATTATCTCCGGATGAATTGGTGGATATGAGATATAAGAAATACAGGAAGATAGGAAAGTTTTACGAATCAGTAGCTTAATGATATTGGAGCTTTCTATTATGGATAACTCAAAAAAACTAAAAGAGATAAGGGCAAAGATAGACGGCATTGACGATAAGATTCTGGAACTCTTAAATAAGAGGGCGGCCCTTGTTGTTGAGGCCGGCAAAGTCAAGAGGGAAGGGAAAAGGGAAATCTATGCGCCTGAAAGGGAAAAGGAGATATATAAGAGGCTGACAAAAAATAACAAAGGCCCGTTTCCAAATCAGGCGTTAAAAAACGTGTTCAGGGAGATTATGTCCGCATCATTGTCGCTTGAGAAACCTATAAAAGTCGCATTCCTTGGGCCTAAGGCGACATTTACGCATCTGGCATGCATGCAGCATTTCGGCATGTCAACGGATTTTATACCTAAAAATGATATTGCAGATGTGTTTGATGAAGTGGAAAGGGGCAGCGCTGATTATGGAGTTGTGCCTATAGAGAATACTACAGAGGGCGTTGTAAGCCACACGTTGGATATGTTTGTGACATCAAATTTGTATATATGCGGCGAGATCATGCTTGAGATAAGCCTTGCCCTTTTAAATAAGACAGGGGATATCAAGGATGTTAAAAAGGTCTATTCGCATCCCCATGCCATTGCAGAGTGCAAAAAATGGCTGAATGACAACCTTTCCAATGCAGCGGTGTTTGATGTGTCCTCAACTGCAATGGCGGCGCAGACAGTCATGGACGACGCCTCTGCCGCAGCAATTGCAAGCGAACAGGCAGCGGCGCTTTACGGCCTGCAGGTGGTTGCAAGGAAGATTGAAGACCAGTTGAATAATTTTACGAGGTTCCTTGTTATAGGGAAGAAACTACCAGGAAAGACCGGAGAGGATAAGACATCCATCCTTTTTTCCGTAAAGGATTCACCGGGCATCCTTTTTAGAATACTAAAGCCTTTTGCCGGAAGGGGAATAAACCTTACAAAGATAGAGTCAAGGCCTCAGAAGAAAAAGGCATGGGAGTATATATTCTTCCTTGATATGGAAGGGCATGTGTCTCTACCGAAGGTAAAAGAGGCGCTGAAGGAGATGGAAGAGATGTGCTCATTTCTGAAGATATTAGGGTCTTATCCAAGGATGGGGAAGTAGTAAAAATAAAAGAAAGGTAAAACAATGATTGCAATAAAAAAATTTGTATCAGACGAAATTGAGGCTTTAGTCCCATATCCGCCGGGCAAGCCTATGGAAGAGTTAGAGCGGGAGTTGGGGATAAAGGGCTCTATAAAACTTGCATCTAATGAGAATCCATTGGGGCCTTCTCCAAAGGCTTTGGATGCAGTTTCAAAGGCGCTCAAAAATCTCCACAGGTATCCTGACGGAGGATGCTATTATCTTAAAGAAAAGCTGGCGCAGCACGTTAAGATGAAGCCTGAAAACCTTATAATAGGCAACGGCTCCAATGAGATTATTGAACTTGTTGTAAGGACTTTTTTAAGGCCCGGGGAAGAGGCTGTAATGGGTAATCCTTGTTTTGCTGTTTATCCGCTGGCAGTGCCTGCTGCCGGCGGGAAGTCTGTGCTTGTGCCGTTAAAGAATCTTACGCATGATTTGGATGCAATGGCTGATGCAATCACAGAAAAGACAAAGATTGTGTTTATTGCAAACCCGAATAATCCAACAGGCACGATGGTTGCGAAAAAAGAGCTTGATAAGTTTTTCGCAAGATTGCCGGAAGATATAATCCTTGTTCTGGACGAGGCCTATTATGAGTTTGTGACAAGCAAGGATTTCCCAAACTCATTTGAGTATCTGAAAGAGGGGAGAAATGTTGTGATACTCAGGACTTTTTCAAAGATTTACGGCCTTGCGGGTTTGAGGATTGGTTACGGCATAGCGCCTGAAAAGCTTGTATTTTATATGAATAAGGTAAGGCAGCCCTTTAATGTCAACAGCCTTGCCCAGATTGCTGCAATGGCTGCTCTGGATGATGATGGGCATTTAAAAAGATCACAGCAGAATAACAGGGAAGGGCTTGCGTATCTCTTTGGAGAATTAAAGGCAATGGGTCTTGAATATGTGCCTACGCAGGCAAATTTTTTCCTTATAAAGGTCGGCAAAGGCAAAGAGATTTACGATGCGCTTTTAAGACAGGGCGTGATTGTAAGGCCAGTGGCAAGCTACGGCCTCGGCGAATACATCCGCGTAACAGTCGGAACGGCTGAGGAGAATAAGAGGTTTGTGGAGGCGATTAGGAAGGCATGGAGGTGTTTATGATTATTGTTTTAAGGCCGGATGTAACCAAGGAACAGGTTGACCATATTATTGAAAAGATAAAAGGTCTTGGCCTGACAGTGCATACATCAAAGGGCAAGGAAAGGACAATACTTGGCGTGATAGGCGATGAGTCGCTGTTGGAAGGCACTCCGCTGGAAGTCTTGCCGGGCGTGGAAAAAGTTATGCCGATACTTAAGCCGTATAAATTGGTAAGCAGAGAATTTAGAAAAGAGGATACAATAATAGATGTTGACGGAATTAAGATAGGCGGCAAAGAGATACAGGTAATTGCAGGCCCATGCAGCATAGAGACGCAGGAGCTTTTATTTGACGCCGCAAAAAAGGTGAAAAAGGCGGGGGCAAGATTCCTGAGGGGAGGCGCATTCAAGCCGAGGACGTCGCCGTATGCGTTCCAGGGGCTTGGCGAGGAGGGGCTGAAATACCTAACAGAGGCAAAGAAGAAGACAGGGATGCCTGTTGTAACAGAGATTATGGATCCGAGGGATATTGATGTTATCTATCAGAATACCGACATAATCCAGATAGGCGCAAGAAATATGCAGAATTTCAGGCTTTTGACAGAGGTAGGTAAAACGGATAAACCTATCCTTCTGAAAAGGGGTTTGTCCGCCACAATAAAGGAGTTCTTAATGTCAGCAGAATACATTGCCGCAGAGGGCAATCACAGGATAATACTCTGTGAAAGAGGGATAAGGACATTTGAGACCGCAGTTCGCAATACCCTTGATTTAAGTGCTGTGCCTGTTCTCAAAGAGGAAACGCACCTTCCCATAATAGTGGATCCAAGCCATGCAGTCGGGCGGTGGGACATGGTGGCGCCCCTGGCCAAGGCCGCAATTGCAGTTGGCGCAGACGGGCTTATGATAGAGGTTCACGCAGACCCTGAAAATGCCCTTTGCGACGGCGCGCAGTCCCTAAGACCGGATAAATTCGCGAGTCTGATGAAAGAGCTCAAGAAGATAGCAGAGGCAATCGGAAGGACGATGTAAGATGCAGGTGTCAGGGGCCAGGGGTCAGGGGTCAGACAAATTACACTTTAATAAGGTCGCAATAATTGGTGTTGGGCTTATCGGCGGCTCCCTTGCAATTATTTTAAGAGAGAAGGGAATTGCAAAAAATATTGTCGGCATTGGCAGGGGGCTAAAAAATCTTGAGACAGCAAAAAAACTCGGCGTTGTTGATTCATATACGCAGGATGTAAGAGAAGGCGTAAAGGGCGCAGACCTTGTTGTTGTGGCAATACCTGTTGCAAGCATTGCAAGGGTTATAAAAGAGGCGCTGCCATCTCTCAAAAAAGGCGCAATAGTCACAGATGTCGGCAGTGTCAAAAAAATCATTGTTGATGAGATAGAAAAAATTCTTCCCGATACAATCCATTTTATTGGCGGGCATCCTATAGCAGGCACTGAGAATGCAGGCGTTGAGGCTGCATTTCCCACACTCTTTCAGAAAAGAAGATGTATCCTTACCCCTACTAAAAAAACAAACAAGGCTGCGCTTAAAAAGGTAAAAAAACTCTGGGAGATTGCCGGCTCTGAAGTAATCCTGATGGATGCCGATAAGCATGACAAGATACTTGCAGTAGTAAGCCATTTGCCGCATGTTGTTGTCTATTCTCTTGTAAACACTGTAAGCAGTATAAATGATTTCAATGAAAGCCTTGTGAAATATTCAGCAGGCGGTTTTAAGGACTTTACCCGTATTGCCTCAAGCCCCCCTGAGATGTGGCGGGACATCTGTCTTCTAAACAAAGACGCCATCCTTGATGTTATCCGGAGATTTCAGAACACGTTGAAAGGGCTGGAGGAGATGATAAAAGCCGGCGATGGAGACGGGCTTCAAAAAGAATTTGAAAAGGCAAAAGAGGTAAGAGATGAGTTGAAAATGAGATAAGAAGAGGTTGTCAGGAGCTATCTTCAGATTGATTAGCACGATAACGTTGTGGTAGTCTTTATGCTGCCGGTATTTAAAAGGTGTTCTATGCCATTAAAACAATCAGAAAAAAATGCCATTGGGGAGCTAAAGAAGATTTTAAGCGAAAAATATAGCCTGCTTGATTTTCGCGTGTTCGGTTCAAAAGCAAGGGAGGAGGACACCCCTGAATCTGATATAGATATAATGATTGAACTATCTGAATTAAACCCGCGTATTGAGGCTGATATTGACAAAGCCATATTCAATATCAATTTACAATATGACTGTTTTATATCAGCAGTGCTTTTCAGCAAGAAGGAGTTAGAAGAAGGTCCGCTTGACCAATCGCCGTTATACAGGGTTATAGAAAGGGAGGGAATATCTCTTTGACCTCCGAAGAAAAAAGGCGCGAACTGGCCATTTATCGCCTGAAACAAGCCGCAGAAACCCTTGATGAGGCGAAATATCTTTTGTCCGGCAGAAAAAGTCCCAGGTCTGTAATAAATAGAGTTTACTATGCAATGTTTTATGCCATCCTCGGCCTGCTGATATTTGAGCCTTACACATCCTCCAAGCACAGCGGAGTTTTATCCTACTTTAACCGCAGATTTATCAAAAGCGGCCTATTGCCAAATGATATTGGCGAAGCCGTGAATATTGCCTTTGAGATGCGCCAACGAGGGGACTATAGGGAATATGTAGAGCTTACTTATGAGCAGGCAGAACCTTTCATAGATAAGACCGAGTGGTTTATCAAGGCCATTCGGAATTATTTGTCGGAGAATAAACTGATTTGAGAACTGGCAATAAACGGACGCTATTTTATCTTTTAAAAAGCTTATAATCTATTCAAAATTGTTAATGTGAGAGTTTATGGAAAATATAACTGTAAATCTTGATGGCATTCCAACAGAGATACGACGGTTAAAAATTCCCTTGAAGCAGCTTATTCTTGATATAGAAAATCCGCGTATACAGTATTACCTTGATACCAGATTAAATGACAATATTACTCAAGAGAAGGTAAAATTTGCTCTTGCTGAAGGTAACGACCAATATGAAAGGTTAAAGGACCACATAGAACGCAATGGAGGTATATACGACCCAATATGGGTGGTAGTTTCTAAAGATGACCACTTTACTGTAATAGAAGGGAATACAAGGGCATTTATTTATGAAGAGCTTTCGGAGAAATATGTTACTGATGAGAAATGGAAAACTATTGATGCTTGTATATTGCCGTATAAAGTAGACCAAAACAGAATAAATTTCATACGGTTGGAGAAACATCTTTTTGGGTCAACTCCTTGGGCAGCCTATGAAAAGGCAAGAGAATTATATCGCCTTCATACTCAAGAAGATTATTCTTTAAAGCGTCTCGAACAACTTACGAAACTAAAAGCTGCTGATATAAGGAATAATATTCAGGCTTATATGGATATGGAAGAACAATACCTTAAAAAATATAATAAGCCTTCAGAGAGGCTTAAGTTTAGCTATTTTGTTGAATTCAGAAAAAACAAGGAACTAAAAAAATTGGTCAAGGACGGCAAACTCTCATTGATAGATTTCTGTGATTGGGTTGGTGAAGGGAAATTTGGCAGAGGTGAAGATGTTCGGAAGCTACCATTAGTGCTTAAAGATGAGCAAGCAAGGGAAGCTTTGATTAGCGATAATTTTCAGGTAGCCCTTGACCAGTTAGAGCAAAAAAATCCTGCTGCCAAATCAAAACTATTTGAGAAAATTGAAGATGTGATAGAAGGATTTGAAAGTCTGCCTTTTGGAGAATTGGATGAAATTAAGAGAGGGCTTCAACCTGCGAAAGTTAATGCTCTCAAGAGACTGCTTGATGTAACTTCAAACCTTTTAAAGAATATAGGCACGATTAAATAGTGGCTAGCGATAAACATCAATTTATACTTGGATTGGTTATCAAGAAAATGAGAGAGGAAGGAGTCATTATATATGGCGTTGATGGAGATTATCCTGGGCTTTTTGGAGAAAAAATAGAATTACCTCCCCAGATATTAAGGCACAGGCCTGATGCTATAGGAATTAAAGAAAGTAGGCAGGTCTGTATTGGCGAAGCTAAAACAGAAACTGACATTACAAATGATAGGACATATGAGCAACTTCATGATTTTTCATCTATTGAACTTAATGGGAAACAATGCGAAATTTTTATTGGTATACCTAAGTCTTCCGAATGTATTTTTAACAAAAGTTTAGAAAGGATAGGACTAAAAGATTGCAGTAATATCCATGTGTTGTATATACCAGATGAAATAATCAATGATTGAGACAAAACAAAACTATGAAGCAAAAACACAAGCACTTCCTCATCAGACTGAAGCTATTAATTTTATATACGAGCATCAAGAAGTAGCATTATTTGATGAGCAAGGTCTCGGTAAAACAAAAATTATTATTGATGCATTATGTTGGGCAATGAGGCGTGGAGAAATAGAAGGGGTGTTGGTGGTAGTACCTATGTCATTGCTCTATATTTGGGAACAAGAAGTAATAAAACATTCCTTTCTTATTCCAATTATATTAAAAGGTTCTAAAAGAGAAAAGCGATATAAATTTATGACTGGTGCAAATTTTTATGTAACCAATTATGAAGCCGTTATTGCCGAGACTCAGCGGATAAAGCGATTTTGTAAAAGCCGTAAAGTTGCTATTGTTCTTGATGAATCTGCAAGAATTAAAGACCCTTCTACTAAAACTGCACAGGCATTATTTCAACTTATTCCATTCTCAACTAAAAGAATAATAATTACAGGAACCCCCGTGGCTAACAAACCTTTTGATTTATGGTCGCAATTTTATTTTCTTGATGAAGGGAAACTTTTAGGTGCAGATTTTGATGAATTTAAGGCAAAGTTTAATGAAAGAAGCCCTGTCTATCAAGAAAATCTCGGCGAATTAAAAAAGATAGTTGCAAATAATTCCATTAGACGTTGTAAAAATGAAGTCTTGGAGCTTCCAGAAAAGAGGTTTATAAATTGTTATGTGGAACTCTCAGGGAAGCAGCTTGGTTTATACAATAAACTACGTGGGGAATTAAAAGTTGAAGTTATGAATACCAACGGCGATATTATTATTGACGAAGCTGAAAATATCCTCAAAAAGTTACTGAGGCTGACACAGATTGCAAGCAATCCCGCTCTCATAGATAAAGGCTATACTGACACTCCGGTAAAGTTTGCATTCCTTGACAATTTGCTGAAAGAAATTGTCTCAAAAAGGGAGAAGGCTATTGTATGGACAAATTTTGTGGAAAACATTATGATTCTTAAAAATAGATTTTTTCAGTATAGCCCCCTTATAATTTATGGAGAAATTCCAATTAAAGATAGGGCAGAGGCTGTAAAAAAATTTCAGGATTCAGATAAAAACATGATTATGATTGCTAACCCGGCAGCAGCAAGAGAAGGATTGACTTTAACGAGGGCAAATAATGCTATTTATTTAGATAGAAACTTTAATCTTGTTGATTATCTTCAGTCTCAGGATAGAATTCACCGAATATCCCAGACAAAAGAATGTAATATATATAAAATATTGGCCAAAAACACTATAGATGAGTATATAGATAAATTGGTAGAAGTAAAACAGGATATTGCTGGATATATACAAGGAGACAAAAAGGTGTTTCAAGATGAGAGTTACGAATTTTTATTAAATAAGCAAGAACTATTAAGCATACTGGGATAAAAATGACAAAGAAAGAGACAATAATAGTAAAAGGCAGAGAAATATCATACGAAATAAAAGATGTAGATATTTATAGTCTTGAGTATTATAAAGAGAATCCGAGAATTAACTATATTATAAGTAAACATCCTCCAGAAAAAGTAACACAAGAATTTATCCAGGATGAGCTTCTTAAATTGGACTCGGTCAAGGAGAGGATTAAAGACCTTGAAGAAAATAAAGGACTTTTGGACGAAGTTTATGTTCTTGGCAATAAAGTTGTTGAAGGCAATACAAGGCTATGTGCTTTCAGAAGGCTACATAAAAAACATCAAGACGACCCGAGGTGGAAGTTTATTAAAGCAAGAATTCTTCAAAATGATGTTACCGATGATGAGCTTTTTTATATTCTTAGTACTTTTCATATAAAAGGTAAAACTGAATGGGATGCTTATGAAAAGGCAGCTTATATCTATAAAATGATTAAAGTTTTAAATAAAAATCCTGAAGAAATATGTAAACAATTGGGCAAGCAGAGAAAGACTGTTGAAGCTATGTTGAATGCTTATGAAATGATGTCAAGAAAGTATCTCGCTACTATCCCAGAGACAGAACTAGTTAATGGTGTAAGAGACCAATTGAAAAAATACAGTTATTTTGAGGCATTTTTTCTGCAAA
Organism: Deltaproteobacteria bacterium; assembly: GCA_030690165.1. Lineage (NCBI taxonomy): Bacteria > Pseudomonadati > Myxococcota > Myxococcia > Deltaproteobacteria bacterium. The sequence continues at coordinate 63,064 of JAUYHF010000023.1, forward strand.
AGGACTTGGTGCAAAGGATTAAAGAGACCCCTGCTTTTCTGGATGAATTTGTTGAGTGGGTTAAAGAAGATAGGTTCAAAAGGGCACAAGAAGTTAGGGAGCTTCCGAAAATTTTGGGTAATAAAAAAGCATGCAAAACCTTTTATGAAGCTGACGCTGAGGAGGCATTTGATGATGCAATACACATTCTTTATGAACATAAGCCAGAGAAGGTGGATAGATTTTATAAAAAGGTTAGAGAGTTTAGAGATTTAATTAAAGAGGTTGAAGCTCTAAAAATCAAAGCAGAGATAGAGGAGAATAAGAACAAGAAGGCAGAGCTACAACAATGTTATAAGGAATTAAAGAGGTTTTGTAAGGAAGTAGGGCTTGAAGTATGAATAAGAGGAGGTACATCAAATGGGTATTTTTAAAGTGCAAAGAGTACAACAAAATGATTGGGTGTTTTATGTCTTTGTTATAAAGTCTGATTTGTTAAACAAAATAGCTTATGTAAGTAGTAGATATAAAGATAAAATTGAAGGTTATCAAAGAAACCTTTCAGAAAAAAGAGCAGAAGAAATACAAGATTATATTTTTAAACTTAAAGGTGTTATTCCTAATAATATAATCCTGAATTTCAATATAGAATTAAACTATAATGAGAAAAATAACACAATATCCTTTGATATAAACGATAATATTGCATGGATAATAGATGGTCAGCATAGGCTCTATGGATTAGTATTAAGTAAAACGCCAATTGATGTTGTTGTAGTTGCTTTTGAAAAACTAGACATATCGGATCAAACCAAGATTTTTAAAACAATAAACTCAACACAGAAAGGTGTAAACGCCTCTTTAATTTATGACCTTATCGATTTAATAAAGGATACAAGTTATATAGAGGCAAGGGCACATGAGTTGGTTAAAAAATTAAATGAAGATATAGAATCTCCATGGTATACACAAATAAAAATGCTTGGAACTGGTCCCGGGCTGGTTTCACAAAATGCTTTTATTGGCAATTTGAAACCATTATTAGATGCGAATAGAGGAAATTCATTAATTATTTATACTGAAGAAGAACAATATAAGATATTGAAAAATTATTTTAATGCAATGAAAGCGACATTTATAGACCACTGGGGTAACCCTAAATCTCTACTAACAAAAACAGTTGGTTTTTCTGCTTTAATGGAGATACTCTCACCCATCTTACAGTTGTGTTTAACCAATAACTCTGACTTTACTACTAATGCTATAATTAGGACACTTCAGCCTATTAAGAATTATGATTTTTCTAGTGGCGGCGCTTTAAAAGGTGTTTCAGGAAAACATGGAGTACAGCGAATTGTAACTGAATTAAACAAACTACTGGCTTCTCATAGAAAAACAAGTAGCACTTCTACTATTAGGCTTTGAGGTCAGATATGCAATCAAGTCACTTTTTAAAGTTTTCCAAGATAAGTGGAGTTGATAATAAGTTTTTGAAAGACGAATTATCAGAAGCCCCTACATTATCTTTTCCACTTAAATGCAATACTGATGCATTTGTATCTTCAAATCTGGTAAATATCTTTTATAAGGAAGCAAACCTCTATTTAGATAAGGCATTGTATCAATATATATTATCCCATAGGCTAATAGCAGACGGAAATTTTTCTTGGGGTGCTGTGACTCAATATTATTCAAGCTTTTTTGCAATTTCAGGATTGATTAGATTACATGAGGTTGCATTTGTTAGAATAAGTTCAAATGATTATGAAATCCAACATGATACAGGAAC
>JAUYHF010000024.1 GCA_030690165.1 Deltaproteobacteria bacterium
ATGGAGGCGCTCCAGAAAACCATCGCAGCCAAGATTGCCGCTGAGAGGGCGATACAGGAAAGGCTTGCGGCGGAAGAACAAGGCAAAAAGAACGTTACAGTCGCCGAATATGAGGCCATGATAAAGAAGAAGAAATCTGAGGTTGAGGCGGAAGAGGCAAAGGCAGTGGCCGTCATTGAGGCGAATAAGAAACTTGAGGTGGGAAAGCTTGAGAGGGAAAAGGAAACCAATACCGCTACAAGAAAAGTAGAGATTGAAAAACTTGAGAAGGCCAGGGCGATTATAGAGGCGCAGAAGGCGCTTGATGTGGCAAAAATAATGGCGCAGAGCGCTGAAAGCAAGAAAAGGACGGACATCCTCGAAGGGGAAGGATTGGCTGAAAAGAAAAGGCTTATTTACAAAGCCGATGGGGCATTACAGCAAAAACTTGATGCCTATGTCAATGTCATGACTGTTCTCGCAAAGGAGCTCGGCAAACAGAAGTGGGTGCCTGATATAACCATGAACAGCGGGCCGCATGGAGCAGGAGACGGGAACGCGGCAATGGGCTTTATGAACCTGTGGATGATGAAGACAGCAAAAGAGCTTGGGGTTGAACTTACGAATGAGAAAAAGAATCAGTAACCGGTATAGTATGCGCGCGTTGGGTGTCGGAGACTATCTATTGTTTCCGCCGCCCAACCTGCCCTTTAACTAAATCCTTGCCAACACCCCTTTGTTAACCTCTGCGACCTTTTCTTTTCCCAAAAGCATCTCTACCAGTTTAAAGGCAAACTCTATAGCTGTGCCCGGCCCCTGGCTTGTTATTATATTGCCGTCAACAACTACCCTTTCGTCTGAAATTTTTTCTTTGTCCAGTTTTGCCCTGACCGTGGGATGGCTTGTAACAGTTTTCCCTTCTGTAATGCCAATAGCTGAAAGCACTGTGGGCGCAGCGCAGATGGCTGTAATGAACCTGCCTTTTTTGTAAAGCCTTTCTACTATTTCTTTTACACGCACATCCTTTTTGAGATTTTCCGTGCCAACCGCGCCGCCCGGCAGGACAATCATATCAAAGTCCCGGTCTTTTACAGAATCAAGAGACGCATCTGATAGAACTTTTATTTTGTTTCTGCCTTCTATAGGATTGTCAGTTGTTCCTGCCAGCATCACCTCTATCCCGGCCCTCCGTAAAATATCCACAACAGCAAGGGCCTCTATCTCTTCAAAACCCTGCGCAAGTGGTATTAAAACCTTTTTCATAGCCTGCCTCCCATTTTCAACCCTAAAAGGGTTAAGTTATAATGCAACTCAAGTCTTCAGCCTTAAAATTTTATTATAGCACAAAGTTTATCTGTAAAATATTGACAATTAGGCTTGACAGGAAATTATTAAATAGGCTAATTTAAACCTGCTCTTGTAAAGAGATTACACCCCCCCACCCTGCCCTCCCCCGTCAAGGAGGATGGAAAAAGGAAGGGGTTGTCAGAGGAAACTTTATGTTTAAAAAAGTTCTTGTCGCAAATAGAGGAGAGATAGCTACAAGGGTTATAAGGGCGTGCAAGGAACTTGATATCGCCACTGTTGCCATCTATTCAGAGGCTGATGCAACTTCCCTTTATGTTAAAAAAGCCGACGAGTCTTATCTTGTAGGCCCAGGCCCTATTGAAGGCTATCTTAATATCCATAGGCTTGTTGACCTTGCCCTTAAGGTTGACGTGGACGCCATTCATCCTGGCTATGGCTTTCTTTCGGAAAAACCAAGCTTTGCCGAATTGTGCGAAAAAAGCGGCATAACCTTTATAGGTCCAACCAGCGAGGCTATTGCCAACATGGGCGACAAGGTAAAGGCAAGGGAGTTGATGAAAAAGGCAAACGTGCCGATTGTCCCCGGGACTGAAGGAAGCCTTAAGGATATGGATGAGGCTAAGGCATTTGCGAAAGAGATTGGCTATCCTGTAATGATAAAGGCGTCCGGCGGCGGCGGAGGAAGGGGATTAAGGGTTGCAAGAGATGAAAAAGGGCTTATAAAAAACATGGAGATTGCCCGTTCTGAATCAAAGGCGGCATTTGGCGTATCCGATGTATTTATTGAAAAATATATCGAAAAGGCCCATCATATAGAATTTCAAATCCTTGCGGATAAGCACGGGAACATCATCCACCTTGGCGAAAGGGACTGCTCAATCCAGAGGAGACACCAGAAGCTCATAGAGATTGCGCCGTCGCTTATACTTGATAATGCCATGAGAGAAAAGATGGGCAATGCCGCTGTAACGGCTGCAATGGCCGCAAATTATACAAATGCAGGGACAGTGGAATTCCTTGTTGATGACAAAAGGAATTTTTATTTCCTTGAGATGAATACAAGGATACAGGTTGAGCATACAATAACAGAAGAGATAACAGGGATTGACCTTGTTAAAAAACAGATAGAGATAGCCGCAGGCAAGCCGCTCAGCATTAAACAGGGAGATATCCTGATAAGGGGTTTTGCAATGGAATGCAGGATATGCGCAGAGGACCCGAAACATAATTTCCGCCCGAACGGCGGGAGGGTTACTGCGTATTATTCGCCGGGCGGCATTGGCGTGAGGATAGACGGGGCAATATATAAGGATTATGTAATACCAGACTATTACGACTCCATGGTGGCAAAGTTAGTGGTGCGCGGCATGGACTGGAATGAGGTTGTAAGGAGAATGCACAGGTCGCTGGATGAGTTTGTAATACGCGGGGTAAAGACCACAATCCCGTTTCTGAGAAAGATAATGAATGACCCGGATTTCAGAGGCGGCAATTTTGACACCGGCTATATAGACAGGAAACCGGAGCTTCTGGATTACGCTGAATTTGAAGACCCGATTGATAAGGTGGCAGCTATATCCGCGGCAATTGCGGCGTATCATGGATTTTAAAAGACAGCAAGAGGCAGAACTGGAGAATATATGTCCAAAAATAAAACCAAAAACCATAGAGTGAAAATCACCGACACGGTATTGCGGGATGCGCATCAATCGCTTCTTGCAACAAGGATGCGGACAGAGGATATGCTGCCTATTGCAGAAAAACTTGATAAGGTGGGATATTTCAGCCTTGAGGTGTGGGGCGGCGCAACATTTGACACCTGCCTCAGGTTTTTAAGGGAAGATCCGTGGCAGAGGCTCAGGGATTTAAGAAAGGCCCTGCCCAATACAAAACTTCAGATGCTGCTGCGCGGCCAGAACATTGTGGGCTACCGGCATTATCCCGACGATGTTGTTAAAAAATTCATTGAACGCGCCGTAAAAAACGGGATGGACATATTCCGCATATTTGACGCGCTGAACGACATAAGAAATATAGAGACCGCGTTAAAGGCGGTAAAATCGATGGGCGCAACCGTGGAGGCGTCTGTATGTTATACAACAAGTCCTATTCACAGCCATGCAGGTTTTGTGGAAATGGCGCAGAGACTTGAGGACATGGGCGCTAATATTATTTGCATAAAGGACATGGCCGGACTTCTGACGCCTTATGCTGCCTACGATCTGGTAAAAAGCCTTAAGGAACGGATAAAACTTCCCATCCATATCCATTCGCATGATTCAAGCGGCCTTGCATCAATGAGCTACCTTAAGGCAATAGAGGCAGGCGCAGAGATAATTGATACTGCCATTTCCTCTCTTGCATCAGGCGCAGCGCAGCCTCCAACGGAAAGCATTGTTGAGGCATTGCAAGGCACACCGTATGACACAGGTCTCGACATCGCCCTTCTGGCGGATATAGCGGAATATTTCAGAAATATTCGCAGAAAATATAAGAGATTTGAAAGCGAATATACCGGCATAAACACAAAAACCCTTGTTGTCCAGATACCGGGTGGGATGATTTCAAATCTTGCGGTTCAACTGAAGGAGCAGAATGCAATTGAAAAAATGAATGATGTCCTTGAAGAGATACCAAAGGTAAGAAAGGACATGGGCTATCCGCCGCTTGTCACGCCGACAAGCCAGATTGTAGGAACGCAGGCGACCCTGAACATACTTACAGGAGAGAGGTATAAGGTAATAACCAGCGAGACAAAGAATTATTTCAAGGGACTTTACGGAACCCCGCCTGGAAAGATAGACAAAAAAGTTCAGAAAAAGGCGATAGGGGACGAGGAGCCCATTACATGCAGGCCTGCGGACCTTCTTGAGCCTGAGCTTGACAAGCTTACAAGAGAGTTGGGAGGCAGGGCAAAAAGTATTGAAGACATCCTTTCCTATGCACTGTTCCCCAATGTTGCGCTGGAATATTTTGAGCAAAGGGAGAGCGGAAAACTTGAACCGGAGCCACTTGAAGAGACGAAAGAGGCAGAGTCCCAGCATGCGCCTTTGATGGCCTCCCTTGCGCCGAGCGAATTTATCATAACCGTGCATGGCGAGTCATATCGGGTGAAGGTTGCAGGCGCAGGCCACAAGGTTGAAGGCAAGAGACCATTTTTCTTAAAGATAGACGACCGTCTGGAAGAGGTGATGATAGAATCGCTTACAGAGGTCATCCCTTCCACAGCAGGAGAAATAGAGGCAAAGCCGACAACCACATCAGTAAGGCCAAAGGCAATGAAAAAGGGGGATGTTACAGCGCCCATTCCCGGAAAGGTTACAAGCATAAAAGTATCCGAAGGGGCAAAGGTGAATGCCGGCGATACGCTTTTGACTGTAGAGGCAATGAAGATGGAAAATGAGGTGCATACGCCGATGGACGGCGTTGTGAAAAAGATATATGTTAAGGTGGGAGATTCGGTAAATCCTGACGAGACGCTGATAGTGATTGAGAAGGAGTAGGAAATTTGCTAACAAAACTTACCGAACAAGGTATGGGCTATCAAATTGTTGACATCAAAATGAAAAATGGGAAAGGTCGTAAAGAAAAAATAGTTACCAATTCAATATACTTGCAACTTGACAAAAACGAATTATTAGAACCAAATGATATTGAAGCAATCACATTGCACAAACTTCATATAACACAGCATAAAAGGTTTGTGCCTTACGACACTCACCCAAATCCTTCGCTATCGCTCAGGACTTCTTTTATGCTGGGAACGAATGGCAATGTGCCACAATTGGAGGTAGTATTATGAGTAAAGGCAACAGGGTTGGAGCTATTCTTATTCTCATAGGTATTTGTATTCCTCTTATTTCTTTTGTTTTTGTAGAAGATTACAACTCAAGATTCGGTTTTTGGAGTAGTGTAACAGCAACACGAGGAGGGATGCACATAAAACTGTGGAAAAGACAAAATAAATCTAACCTACTACCAACTTGGGATGAAGTATTACGAGACCCTGAATTTCAATCACTTTCAACTGA
>JAUYHF010000025.1 GCA_030690165.1 Deltaproteobacteria bacterium
GGAGAAGGACAAGACCTATGGGTGTGTTCAGCGACAGAACGAGTATGGAAAGAATACTGTATGCTGTATTTACCTATGAAAACAAAAAGGAGGGAACTAATACCCCTTTCTTACTGACACATAATAATTGACATTACCTAAATAAAAGAAACCTTGACAAAGGCATAACTTTTTTTTAGTATAACCTTTCAATTTTAAAGGGCCCATAGCTCAGTTGGAAGAGCCACCGGCTCATAACCGGTCGGTCCCTGGTTCAAGTCCAGGTGGGCCCACCATGTCTTGTTCCTGTAAAAACAGGAAAATATTCACCCCCACACCAAAGATTTTGGGTAGGGGTTTAGTTGAGGGAATTTTTGAAAAGCCAGCTATTATTACTCAAAAAGATTCAGGATATTGACATTCAAATAGGTTTGATAGAAAAGGAGGCCAGGGAAACAAATGCGGATGCAGAGAGGCTTTTGGCCGAGGTTCGTGGATATGAAGATAAATTAGAAATAATGAAGAAAGAAATTGATGAATTGGAAAATGCGAGGCGGACATTAGAGGGTGAACTAACCGAATATGCAGAGAGGATAAAGAAAAATGAGGATAGGCTCAAGAATATAAAAAATGATAAGGAATTTAAGGCAGCTACAAAAGAAATGAATACGGCAAAAAAGGATAAACTGGCAAAAGAGGGTGAAATTAACAAGCTAAATGCCAATATAGATGAGAAAAAAGGTTTTATAAAAGAGGAAGAAGACAAATTAAGAAATAAAAAGGATGAGCTTGAAGCAAAAAAACTGAGCATTGAAACAAATAAGGAAAATGGGGAGAAGAAAATAAAAGAAAAAACGGAAGAAAAGATGGCAATTGCCAAAGATGTTTCCTCTGCCCTTTTAAAGAAATATGAAACAATAAAAGAAAAAAGACATGGTATAGCGATAATATCAGTAGCGGCTGGCGCCTGTCAGGGCTGTCATATGAATATACCTCCTCAGGCATATATATATCTTCAAAAAGGTTCATCAGATCTTATTTTCTGCCCCCACTGCCACCGCATACTATATTGGAACCCAACATCTGAAACTCAAGAAAAAGGACAGCCTGTTTAAACTCTTCTGCATTGAAAGACAATCTTAAATATACATTCCTCAAAAGATTGGCGGAAACCCTTGACTTTGCGAAAACAAAGAAAGATTTCCATGAGATGTCTGACAAGGATATACAGTCTTTTCTTCTCAAACTTGCTGATACCTTCAAACCCGCAGAGGTGATCAATATCTATGTGGATGGCGCGTCAAGGGGAAATCCAGGAGATGCCGGAATAGGTGTTTTTATAAAAGCAGCGGATGGAAGGGCGCTGGTGAAAACAGGACGATACATTGGCAAGACCACAAATAATGTGGCAGAATACCAGGCTCTTATTGCTGCGCTGAAAGAGGCAAAGTCTCTTGGCGCTACGACAGTTAAGATCTTTGCGGATTCAGAGCTTATGGTAAAGCAGATAAATGCTGAATATAAGGTAAGAAGCGCAGGATTGATACCGCTTTATAAAGAAGCAACTGCCCTATTGATGACATTTAAAAGGTATGATATCATTCATATAAACAGAGAGGAAAATATAGAGGCAGACAGGCTTGCAAATCACGCAATAGATATAATGGCTCGCTGAAGCGAGATGAGATGACCGCTGCCCCGATGTAATATCGGGGTGGAGGAAAGTCCGGACTCCGCAGGGCAGGGAGGTCGCTAACGGCGACCGGGAGAGAATCCCAGGGATAGGACCACAGAAAACAAACCGCCTTGATGGTAACATCGGGGTAAGGGTGAAACGGCGGGGTAAGAGCCCACCGCCCCGATGGCGACATCGGGGGCACGGCAACCCCCTCCCGGAGCAAGACCAAATAGGAAGGCATTTAAGGATGGCCCGTCCGCGCCTTCGGGTTGGTTGCTTGAGGCGCTGAGCAATCAGCGTCCCAGATGAATGGTCATCGCCCTCACACCTATAATATAGATGCGAGGGAGACAGAACCCGGCTTACGGTCTCGCTTCAGCGGGCTTTTTTATTGTTTTAGGCTGGCAGGACTTACTTATAACAAAAAGGCTATGATTGGCAAATAACAGAGGGATGATGCTCAAAGGCTGCCCTTCAAATATATCGGTAACGGCTCGTATTGCCTCTATCTGGTATTCATGGTTGCTGTCGAAGTGGAGTTTCATGATAGTTTTTCAATTAGTGAATTTTGCCATTTATCCGATTGTTTTTTCCCCAACCGGCATTGCCAGAGAACAATCACTTGCCATCCGGCTTTCTTTAATTGCCGGATATTCTTTTTATCCCGCTCAACATTTCCGCTTATTTTCTTTTCCCAGAACTATTTTCTTGCTTCAGACCGTTGTGAGTTTTTACAGTTCTTGTGGCACATTTGAATTCATTCCCTAAAAATATTTTTGTGATGATATTCTAAGAATTCTTTTGAGGGCAAAAATTTGTCTGGTAAAATGATTGACTGATTTTCATATTTAAGAAACAAATCAGTAACTATATTGTCTTTTCTAAAATTATTGAAATATTTCGAAACTTTAATTTTATAGTTAGCCGTAACAGTTATAAAACCTTTATCAAATGCCCTGTCGTGAATTGAATTTAAACATAACCCATTGTGAGGATTTAGTCTGTTTTTTTCATCTTTTGCCCAAGGAACAATATGACTTGCAACTAAAAAATCTGGAATTGACAAACCCGTAATGCAACACTTCAAATTGTAAGATGAAAGAATTGTTGAACGAAAAAAACTTTGATTAACCCTTGCTTTGATTATTGCTTCTTTTTCTTTTCCTGCTGGAATGTCTGCAATGTTTATTTCTGAAAATATTTCTAAAGGTTGATTAGTAAATTTTGAAGTCAACAATTCACTTTCATAAGCAAGATTATCCCAATCATTATTGAATTCTTTCCAAATAATTTCATCCAACTTGCTTGTATTTCCTAAACCAACAATTCCTCTCTTCCTCAATTCAGGATCAAAACTTCCAAAGTTTCCGATTTTCATTTTTACAGAATTCGGTGTTCTGCCAATAATTTTTGCAATACGGATTATATCTGGATGCTTTGAACTAACTTTATTGAAAGGAATTTTACAATAAAGATTTAATGCAACGATTGTTTGTTCTCTTGTCCATGTATTTTTTGGCATTTTTAAAATATTAGGAATACGATGTGGATTCATTTATATTTCAATTTCTTCCCCATCACCTTCTTTACTTCCCTATCAAAATCGCTCTCAAACTCCCTGTCCTGAACCACCCTGAATTTTTCATATTCACCTTCCGCCAATTGTTTAGCCACTGAGTTGCTAACTTTGCCTGCGTTCTTCAATATCTGGTATTCATTAAACCGCAGGAAGGCATCCAATTTTTGCACCCAATCTTTCATCTTCATCGGTATCTGGCGGGCAGCCTGATTCTCGGCATAGTCCAGATACATTGAGACAATACGCTCCAGTTCCTTGATTTCTTTTTCGATAAGGTAGTTTTTGGCGATTGTAACATCCGTCTTCAATATCTTGCCTTGCGGCGCATTCTTCCATGTTTGCAAGCCCATGTGGGGTTTTGAAGCGTTGGCTCTTTCGGCGACTATCTGAGCGGCGGTCTTCCCGGTAATCGCCCAATGCAGTTTGTTCTGCACGGTCTTGAAAAAGGTTTGGGTTATATCCGCATCTTTATCGTAGTTAATGCTGCATTGCTGATATATGTCTGTGATTTTTTGATAGAAGCGCCTTTCGCTCGCCCGTATCTCCCTTATGCGTTCAAGGAGTTCGTCAAAGTAATCCTTCCCAAAACGCCTTCCCTGCTTTAGCCGTTCATCATCCAAGACAAAGCCCTTGACGATAAACTCTTTCAGGGTCTTTGTCGCCCAAATGCGGAATTTTGTAGCCTGCCGGCTGTTTACCCTGTAACCTACTGCAATAATTGCATCAAGATTATAGAAGTCAACATCCCTGGCCACATCACGACTGCCCTCCTTTTGAACTATCCGAAATTTCCGGATAGTTGCTTCGTGGCGCAATTCTCCTTCATCAAATATGTTTTTCAGGTGATCATTGATAGTTCTAACATCTTTTCCAAATAATTCCGCAATTCGCTTTTGGCTTAGCCAGAAGGTTTCGTTTCCGAAAAATACCTCAACATGAACATCCCCATCAGGCGAGGAATAAAGGATAATATCCGAAAAATGAGATTTTGATTTATCGCTCATATCGTCTTAAAATCCATCCCCCTCCCTTCTCCTTGAGAAGAGGGAGAATTTAAGGTTTCGCAAATTTTCTTCAAAACTTCTAGCAAAGTGTAGCCGGCAAGTTCAGGGTAGTAAGGAGAACCTCTTCCTCAGAGATATAGCGCTTCCAAGAATGCCCAGAAAAATTCCGCCGGCAATAAGCCCGCATAAAAAATAGGTTGTTAAAACCGGCAGGTTGACCAGCGAAGCAAAAACCGGAGGGGTTTTCAGCATCAAAATTTCTCTGGCCGTATGCAGAATGCCTACTGCTGTAACCGAGCCTAAAAAACCCTCCACAATGCCTTCAATTAAAAACGGGGCCTTTATAAATATACCTGTTGCCCCCATAAGACCCAGTATTTCTATCTCCTCTCTTCTGGCATACACCGCAAGCCTTATGGTATTTGATACAATAAATACCGTGGCTAAGAGGAGAAAACCGCCTATTATTAAGGCAAACACCTCTACAAATCTTATAAAGGCAAAGAACCTGTTAAGCCACTCCTGACCGTATTGAACATCCTCAATACCGCTCGTTGTCTTAAGTTTTGATATAAGGCCTCTAATACCCTGCGGCGTCCTGAATAGATTTTTTACCTTAATCTCCAGCGATGCGGGAAATGGGTTTGCGCCTAAACCCTCTAATATCCCTTTTTGTCCCTTCAATTCTTCCTTAAATACAGAAAAGGCCTTTTCCTTTGAGATGTATTCCAAACTCTCCACCTCCGGCATGACAGCTACATCTCTTTCTATATTTGAGATTGCATCAACGGATATGCCGTCTCTCATATAAGCTATAACCTGAATCTCGTTCCCCATGCTGCTTAGCGTATTACTCAGGTTTATAAAAATACCAAGAAATAATCCGCAGATAGCCAGAGAAATAGCAATTGTTGCTATTGTCACAATGGATGTTACAATATTGACCTTTATATTCTGGAAGGCCTCAGAAACAAAATATACAAGCCATCTAAGGTAATTCAAATTCCACCCTCTTGAGTCAGATTGCCACCCTTCCCTTGTCAAGAAGAATAGCCCTTTTATTAAATCTGTCTATCAGATGTTTGTCATGGGTAGCAACAACCACAGTGGTTCCTCTGGCATTTATGTCATTGAAGAGATTGATTATATCAAGGGCCCGCTCAGGGTCAAGATTTCCTGTAGGTTCGTCTGCAAGAAGTATGGTGGGTTCTTTTGCCAATGCCCTTGCAATAGCCACCCGCTGCTGTTCGCCGCCTGAAAGCGTTAAGGGCTTAAAATTTGCCCTGTGCTGAAGCCCCAGATAAGACAGTACCTTAAGAACCCTTTTATTTATATCCCTATTGTCCATACCTGTAATGCGAAGCGCAAGGGCAATATTATCAAAAACTGTTTTGTTGTTTAAGAGCTTAAAGTCCTGAAACACAAAACCTATCTTCCTTCTGAAGGGAGGGATTTCTCTCCGGCTGAATCTTGACATATTCTTTCCGCCTATTATAATCTGCCCCTGTGTCGGCCTCTCTGTATAAAGCATGAGTTTTAATAAAGTGGACTTGCCGGCCCCGCTTGCACCGGTTATAAAAACAAATTCCCCTTTATCAATCTTCAGGGTTATATCTGTTAAGGCAGATATGCCGTCATAGTTCTTATAGACATGAAACATGTTGATCATGTTAGCTTTAGCCTCACGCTATTTTTATCATACTGCCGGATACAAAACAACATACCGATAATAAAAAGAAAAGCCCTCACACCTATGCATAGGTGTGAGGGCAACAAACATGGCGGGGCCGACGGGGCTCGAACCCGCAACTTCCGCCGTGACAGGGCGGTGCTCTAACCAATTGAACTACGGCCCCTAAAAAACAGTGATCAGTGGTCAGTGAAAGAATGTTTATAAAACTGATCACTCGCCACTGATCACTCATCACTCCGATTTTGCCTCAGGCAAAATGTTGGTAGGCGGAACAGGGATCGAACCTGCGACATCAGCCTTGTAAGGGCTGCGCTCTACCAACTGAGCTATCCGCCCAATAAAGAATACATGAAATAGAAATCAGGAAAGAGGAAAATTAATTCCTGATTCCTGATTTCTAATCCGTAAACACATGGCCATCCCCTGCCATATGGCAACTAATCTTATAATATCTGCCTTACTTTCTTACTGCATCTTTCAGGCCTTTTCCAGCCTTAAACTTTGGAACCTTCGCTGCCGGGATATTAATCTCTTTTCCTGTCTGAGGATTACGTCCCTTCCTTGCCTTTCTCTTGGAAACGGAAAATGCTCCGAAACCAACAAGGCTGACTGTATCCCCCTTTTTCAAAGATTTGGTCACAGTCTCTGTAAAGGCATTTACCGCCTTTTCAGCAGCAACCTTTGTAATCTCAGCCGCTCCTGCGATTGCGTCAACAAGTTCACCCTTTGTCATATTCTATCCTCCTTCCTTAATGAATTAAAATCTGTAAATGCTATAACAAACTTTCTTAAGCCCTGTCAAGCAAATTATACTTCCATTATCTCTTTTTCCTTATGTTTTAGAATATCATCAACCCTGTCTATATATTTATCTGTTATCTCCTGAATCTTAGTCTGGCTCTTTTTTAGATCATCCTGTGAAATTGTTTTGTCCTTTTCCAGTTTTTTTATTTCCTCATTGGCGTCTCTTCTGTTATTCCTTATTGCAACCTTACCTTCCTCCGCATTTTTTTTTGCCGTCTTTACAATCTCTTTACGACGTTCCTCTGTAAGTTGTGGAATGGAGATACGGATAAGTTTACCATCATTGGTTGGAGTTAGTCCCATGTCTGAATTCATAACAGCCTTTTCTATGTCTGACAAAACACCCGCATCCCACGGCTGGATTGTAATAAGCCTACTCTCCGGAACCGATATGGTGGCAAGCTGATTAATCGGAGTAGGTGTTCCGTAGTAATCAACCCTTATCCCTTCAAGCATGGAAATGGACGCCCTTCCTGTGCGAAGCTTTGCAATTTCGCGATGAAGCGCATCTATTGACCTATCCATCTTATCCTTTAGTTCTTTGAAAATAGCATCTATCATATCGTCCTCTATCTGCCTATCTTACAATAGTTCCTGATTTAGCCCCCTTTACAATCTTCTCTATATTGCCCTTTGTTTTCAGATTAAATACAATAATAGGAAGTTTATTATCCATACAAAGGGATATTGCAGTGGTATCCATAACCTTCAAGCCCTTTTTCAGAACATCTATATATGTAAGTTCATCGTATTTCTTTGCCCTCTTATCCTTTACAGGGTCTCTGTCATAAACGCCGTCAACCTTGGTTCCCTTAAGTATTACATCCGCATGTATCTCTATGGCCCGAAGGGATGCGGCTGTATCTGTTGTAAAATACGGGTTGCCTGTGCCGGCGGCAAAGATTATCACCCTCCCCTTTTCAAGATGTCTCACTGCCCTGCGTCTTATGTAAATCTCTGCCACTTCCTTCATCTCAATAGCAGACATAACGCGGGTATAAACCCCTTTTTTTTCAAGCGCATCCTGAAGCGCCAAGGCGTTTATAACAGTTGCCAGCATGCCCATGTAATCCGCTGTTGCCCTGTCCATGCCATTGGCGCTGGCAGCGATGCCCCTGAATATATTGCCACCGCCGATAACTATCGCCACCTCTACTCCGAGGTCTCGCACATTTTTTATCTCTTTTGAGATGCCTTCTATAACATTGACATCCAAGCCGTAATTTTGGCTGCCCATAAGGGCTTCACCGGAGAGTTTCAAAAGTATACGTTTAAATTTTGATTTGGACATAAAATTAAAAAACGGTTCAAACTATTTTTTCGCCGACCTTAAACCTGGCAAAACGTTTTATTGATATGTTTTCCCCGATCTTTGTTAGAGTAGCGGTTAAAAGGTCTTTGACAGTTGTATCTGGATTTTTTACAAATGCCTGCTCCAGAAGACATGCCTCCTGAAAAAACTTTTCTATCTTGCCGTCAACCATCTTTTCTATAACCTTTTCCGGTTTGTTTGATTGAGCGGCCTGTGTTTTGTATATAGACCTTTCCTTTTCAATTACATCCTGCGGAACATCTTCTCTTCTAATATAGTAAGGGTTTAACGCAGCTATATGCATTGCTATATCCTTTACTAAGGACTGGAACTCCTCAGTCTTCGCAACAAAATCCGTCTCGCAGTTTATCTCCACAAGGACGCCAACCTTGCCGCCTGCGTGTATATATGAGCCAACAAGCCCTTCTGATGTAACCTTATCCGCCCTCTTTGCCGCTGATGCAAGGCCCTTTTCCCTGAGAAAGGTAACAGCCGCCTCAAAATCCAGCCTTGTTTCTGCAAGCGCCTTTTTGCAATCCATAATCCCTGCCCCTGTCTTTTCCCTCAAATCTCTGACCATGCTTGCTGATATTTCCATAAAACCCCCAAATAAAGAAAATTTCAAAACTCAAAAGTCAAATGTCAAAACTACAACCTTAAAACTCAAAACTTTTCAAACCAGTTTGAAGGCTTTGAGTTTTGCGTTTTGAGATTTGAGTTAAATTATCTATCAATACTTTCAATACCTTAAGAAGCTGCAACAGTTTCCGTTGAAGCGGTCGCCATAGCGCCCTGTTCTTTATCTGTTGCTGCCTGAAGACCTTCTTCATAAATCTGTCTGCCTTCCAGACAGGTAGCTGCAGCAGATGAAACAAACAACTGAATGGCCCTTATAGCGTCATCGTTCCCAGGTATAATATAGTCAACATTATCAGGACTGCAATTGGTGTCAACAACCGCAACTACAGGAATTCCCAGCTTCTTCGCCTCTTTCACGGCAATGGCCTCTTTTTTCACATCTATCACAAATATTGCGCCAGGCAATTTACTCATATCCTTTATGCCTCCCATATACCTGTCCAGTTTAATCCTCTCCCTTTCAAGCATAAGAGCTTCTTTCTTGGTTATGGCCTCCATCTTGCCTTCCGCCTTCATGGCCTCCAGTTCATTAAGCCTGTTTATCCCTTTCTTTACAGTAGAAAAATTAGTCAGCATCCCGCCAAGCCATCTTTGATTGACATATAACATCCCGCACTTTTTGGCCTCCTCCTCAATTGCTGATTGGGCCTGTTTTTTGGTGCCGATAAAAATAACCTTATTACCGCCTGCTGTAACTCCCTTGAGAAAATCATATGCTGCCTTGAACATCTTTACAGTCTGCTGAAGGTCTATAATATAGATGCCGTTTCTTGCCCCAAAGATATAGGGCTTCATCTTTGGGTCCCACCTCTTTGTCTGGTGGCCGAAATGCACCCCTGCCTCCAAAAGTTGTTTCATTGTCAGATACGCCATACTTCCTCCTTTTTGGTTTTTCCCTCCACCATCTTCTCATTGCCACAGTATCCTTATAAAGGACACCCCTATGGCAATCCAACGGTGTGTGGATTTATCCCCACACCAAAGATTTTGGTGTGGGGATTTATTACAGCCTGCATTTTTAACACAATATGTATTGATTTGCAAGCTCAAAAATATTGCTGTAAAGCCAAAATAGAAATGTCCTATTCTTACCAAAATAGAAATGTCCTGTTTTATGTATCAGCCTCCCTCAATTCTTTTTTGTTTATATCTTTATATCTGTCAGCATGTTTACTGTAGTTCAATCTCCTCCATGGATG
>JAUYHF010000026.1 GCA_030690165.1 Deltaproteobacteria bacterium
GATAATTGATAAATGAAGGCATTACCCCAGGTACCCTCGGTTTTAATACCATATCTTTAAGCTTCTTCTTCTCCATTCCGAATTAAATTAGGTTAGGTTTTAAAAGACAAAAACCCAACCTAATTTATCTGGCGAATAACGTTATATATATTTAATGGCTAAATCCCCCCTACTGGCTGGCAGGGACAATATAAAACGGCGGGTTCAGGCTTGCAAACCTGAACCCGACAGGAGTCTCCTCTATTTAAATATTTGACTCTTTTCAGAGAACCTGTTAATTTAAAATCCTTCCTATTGGTAGAAAAAATGACAGAAACCATTGAAGAACAGATTATTCAGAGATTAAACATCATTTCTATGACTAAGTAGTGTCTGAACGAAAACTATCTTTTTATGCAAGGTTCTTTCCCTGGGCAAATTTAAATTTTTTTAAATTGCCCCTTTTTCAACTTTTTCTTATACGCTTTAATCTATGATACGGTTATTTTATTCATTTCCCTCGTTTTTCCCCTCTTTTCATGTTCTCCAGACAGACTATCCCTCATGGATTTTTATTCGAGGGTGTTTTTACGCCGCCTTACGTACTATTTCTTTCTTTTCCATGACTTTCTTCTGCAATATACTTCCCATCGTATGCAAATTTGCCGCCAGCACTCCTAATGCGCAGTATCTTTTAAATCCTTCTATCCCTTTGTCTAAGCATCTGTCCAGCCCATGATGTTCTAATCGGTTAATATCTGACTCCACCGCTGAGTGCTTGTGCCTGAGCTTTTTAAATGTACTCTCCGATTCTTCTTCTGTCTCCGCCTTATTCCTTTTTCCTTTCTTCGGTATGATCACTTTCGGTATATAAAGACTTATCAGCTCCTTGTATTCCTTCTTGTAAAAACCCTTGTCTGCACTTATACTCTCTATCCCTTCTTCACCAAACAGATTTAATAGCTTATCTGCTAACGGCAGGATTAACGCCACATCTGCTTCTTTTTCCACTACCTGGTGATATCCGATAAATCCCCATTGATCACTTGCTATCACCAGATTGTGGCCTAATTCCACCCTCTTATTCGCCTTCCCTTTACTCAACCATTCTGTGTGTGATTCAAACAGTGAATATACCTTTTCACCTACAGGTATTTGCTCTTCATTGATAATTCTCCTCTCTACCAAATCTCTGTGCTTCTCCAGCATCTGATAAAAATATTCCATCGACTCCAATGCCTCTTTCTGCATTTCTTCCGCACCCGTTGTTAATATTTTTTCGTACACCGCTATTATGCTCGCACCTATCTTCTCACTTAATCTCTTTGCTAATCCAAGATACTCTTTTACTTGATTCTTAACCGTCTCCTCTTTCTTGTTTCCACCACCACTTGCCGCTTTCGAACTACTCCTCATCAGTCTCTTTAGCTCTTTCCTCCAATTCTTTATCTTTCTCCACCCTTTCCCGTTCAATACTCCTCCCTCTATAAATGCCTCTATCCCATCAAGGCACTTCCTACCCGCATCCCACAGCAAATTCATGTCCGTAGGAAAATGTACGTTTGTCTCCACCACATACGTATCCGTCTTTATGTGGAGCTTCTCCTCCCGTCCGTTCTTTGCCAGCCTCTGTCCTGCCTTTACCACCACATCATTAATCTTCCCCAACGTCTCCTCATCGAGCAATCTTACGTTATCCTTGATGCTTTGCAGCGAATACTTCTTCCCCCTCCCAAATACGGTATCTACTCCCATTATCTGACGAATCAGACTATGGTGATTCACCATATCTTCCAACCTGTCATAATCCGCATCTAATCCCAATCTCACCACTCCTATTACCATTATCTGCCATAACTCCATCCCATTACGCCCTGTCTCTTTCTTCCCACCCTTTACTTTTGCTTCCAATACCCTGAATACTTCCTCTTGTAATTCCTCTGTAACAAATATGTATTGTAATGCCCGCAAAATCGGCGCTAACTCATCCCTGCTCTTTTCGGGAATTTCTACCTCTGATATTGGTGTGCTTCCAAGTCTCCTTTGTGGCTCGAATCTTTTTCTCATGGCGTAAAGGTTCTCCTTTTGATGACCCTGTTTTTCTAATGTTTGTGGCGAATGTTTGTCTCTTTTCACCCCTTGGTACCCTCGCTTCCCTTATTCTACGCCTTAAGTTTAGCATCTCCACCCTATACTTTCAACCCTTTTTACCAATCCTTTTAACCTCCTTTGCCACGTATTTCAAGGCTTACAGCGTTTTCGTTCAGACACTAATTATTCGTAGTAAAGAAGAGGGAATTGCAGAAGACTCGTTGCCGCCTGCTTTGGAAAGAGAGGGATACACGGCGCTATTTGCATTATATGGAAAAGAAGGCGTTGAAGCATTGCCGGATGAACCTTTTGATGCAATTATTATGGATACAAAAATACCCCTAATTGAAAGCATAAAGATAATCATGGATGCAAGGAGACTCAATCCGGAGGTGGTTGTTATCCTTGCTACAAACCATTCAGATATCGACTCCATAACCGAGGCGCGTAAGGGACTTGGTTTTGATTACGTAATAAATTCCCTCGAACCAAAAGCAATTATGAGTTGCCTCCATGCCTCTGCAAAACAGCGCCAGATTGTCCGGGATCTGGAGATGCTGAACAAAACCCCCAGAATCCTCATAGTTGATGACGAAACCATGATAACGAACCTCTTTGAAATGAGTTTAAATGATGAAGGATTTCACGCAGAGACTGCCAATTGCGGCAGAGATGCCTTAGAGATGTTCAAACGATGTGACTATGATGTGGTGGTCACCGATATAATGATGCCTGACATAAGCGGGGTAAACCTGGTTGGAGAAATCAAAAAGATAAAACCGGAGACAGTTGTCATCGTAATTACCGGCTATCCGTCCGTAGATACCGCCACTGAATTTATACGGCTTGGCGCCCATGATTACCTCGCAAAACCGCTCAATCCCGATGCCATTATCAGCGTCATTGGCAAGGCGTGGAATAAACGTTTACTGGAACTTCAGAGAGAAGAACTGTTGGGGCAGCTTCAAATCGCCAATTATCTTTTATCAGAAACAAATCAGGGATGTCTGGAAGCGGCGGAAGAGCAGAAAAAATTACAGGAACAACTGTACCATGCGCAAAGGCTGGAATCGATTGGGCAGCTTGCCGGCGGCGTTGCCCATGATTTTAATAACATCATTATGGCAGTCGTAGGATACGCAAGTGTGATGCAATTGGAGATAGCGGAAAATGACAAACTGCAGCAATACCTCTCAAAAATACTCATTGCCACGGAAAGGGCGGAAAAATTAACCGGCGGCCTCCTCGCCTTCAGCAGAAAACAGGTGCTGCATTTACAACCGGTCAGCACGAATGCCATTATAAAGGACGCAGTGTCATTGCTGGAGGTAATGATCGGCAAGGACATTGAAATAAGAACTCTTTTTTCAGAAAAAGAATGTTTTACTACGGCAGACAGTTTTCAGATTGTGCAAGTCCTGGTCAATCTCTCCACAAACGCCAGGGACGCGATGCCTGACGGCGGGATATTAACGATAGGGACAGGGGAGGTGGAGCTGGATGATTCGTTTGTAAAAATACATGATTACGGACAACCCGGCAAATACGCCCACCTGTTTGTCTCAGATACCGGCACAGGTATGGACAAAATAACAAGGGAGAGGATATTTGAGCCTTTTTTTACTACGAAGGAAACAGGGAAGGGGACAGGTCTTGGCCTTGCAATCGCCTATGGAATTGTAAAACAGCACAATGGATTTATAAATGTTTACAGTGAACCCGGAAGAGGCACAACGTTTAACATCTATTTACCTCTCTTTATCAAAGAGCCTTTAACGGCGAATGCAGATTCTCCGGAGGCTTCCGATACCGTCGTATGTAAAAAGAGAAAATCCTCTCCGGGCGGCGAAGAAGAAATACTCCTTGCTGAGGATGACGAAGATATCCGGATGCTCATGGAAAATGTACTTAAAAGTAACGGATACCGGGTGATAGCCGCCGTAAACGGAGAAGATGCAGTAAACA
>JAUYHF010000027.1 GCA_030690165.1 Deltaproteobacteria bacterium
CTTGACTATCCTTACTGCCTGTGCATAATTCTCTATTGTGGCTCTTTGAGTCATGGGGTATCCTCCTTTTGTTTTGGTATTGGCTTACCATGGAGATACCCCTTTCTTGCTTCTGACACAAGAAATAATACATTACCGAAATGGCAGGTAATGTTTGACACAGCCAACTTTGTAGGCTATACTTTATTTCAGGAGGTCATATGACATTTACAGTTACAATTGCTGAACTCTCTATCTTTCTTGCAGCCATAGCCTTTTTTATACTGGCAATATATCTTATTCCTCTGATTATTCAGCTTCGCAATACTGCAAAAGCGGTTGAAGATTTTTCACAAAAGGGAAAAGAGGCAATGGAAGATATAAACCTGCTGGTCAAGAAGTTGAATGGTCCGGCTGAGGATATAGGCGGTGTAGTAAAAAAGGCTGCGGAGGTAGGGCTTAAGGCAGTGCATCTGACTGATATAGTGGTAAACCAGCTAAAAGGGCCTATAATCACAATCTCAAGCATTATAGCCGGCATTGAGTTTGGTTTAAAACATTTCAAAAAAAAGGAGGGTGATAAAGATGTCAGAGAATAACGGCAACACAATGGGTATGATGTTTGCTTTTCTGGTCGGAGGGCTTATCGGCGCAGGTCTTGCCCTGCTCTATGCCCCGACGTCAGGGGAAGAGACAAGAAGGCGGTTAAGGGAGCAGGCGGCTCAGAAGGGCGATGAATTAAAACAGGGTTATGCGACAGTAATAGATACCGTAGAAGAAGGGGTGGGCAAGGTTAAAGAAATTATTGAAGATAGAAAGAATGAGGTTGCAGCCGCTTACCAGACAGGTAAAGAGGCATATCAGAGAGAAAAGGCAAAATATACAAAGGAGACCGCCTGAATCACAACAACCCCCTTTGATTCCCCCTTAACAAAGGGGGATTAAGGGGGTTGTTCCCGCATCACTTATCCCGAATTATTTATTCTCCCCTTTTAGTAGTTCAATGACGGCTATCGCCCTTTTTCTTTAGCCCTTATCCCTATCTCGGCCATGAGAAGCACCTTATAATGTTCCACCGCATTATTCGGAAGCTTGTCGAGCAGGGCAATTATCTCATCATAAATATGGCTTCTTTTCCCGTATGTTGCAGGAGGTTCAGCAACATAGTTTCGGACACCTTTCTCTTCAAACAACTGTGAGATATGGATGTCCAAGGCCTTCGTAATCTTTGCCAGAGACTTTTTAGTATAACCCCTTTTCCCATTTTCCAGAAAGTTTATATAACCCTGAGTTAAATCACACCTTAAGGCTAACTCTTCCTGTGTAAGTTTTAAACTCTCCCTTATTCGTCTTATGTTATCTCCAACGACATTATTTTTCATTTTAAAATACTATAATAAGCCGTTATAATAAACAAATACTATGAGTCATTTTGAGTTATTTTTAGCTTGACATAAATAACCAGTAGTTATATGTTACTGCCGCTATGACCAAAAAGAGACTTCTTATTGTTGATGATGAGCGAGCTGTAAGATTGCTATTGGCCGAGATATTGTCATGGGCAGACTATGCTGTTGACCTGGCTGAGCATGGGAAACATGCGCTGCAAATGCTTCGCAGGAACAGCTATGACCTGATAATCACGGATGTGAATATGCCGGAAATGGACGGCATAAGTTTTTACCGCGCAATCAAAGAGGATCTGCCTGAGCTAAAGGATAGGGTATTATTCCTGACCGGCAATCCAACGGATGAGACAATATCATTTTTTAAAGAAAATAACTGCAAATACATGACAAAACCATTTAATGGGTTGGATTTGCTGGACCAGATAGAAGGTATAATAAAGAGGGCGGGCAGGAAGTCAAAGATTCACCTTTAATCCGGAGGATACTGTTATCTTTCCATCCGCGCTGATTATTAATCCTTCCACATCAGGCAGTTCCTCAATCAGCTTCATGCCATCTATAGGCCCCATAACAAATACTGCTGTTGATAAGGCGTCTGCAAAGGTCGGGTTTTTCGCCGCTATTGTTACAGCCATAGATTTATCAGCCGGAAAACCTGTGGAGGGGTCCATGATGTGATGATATCTTTTCCCATCCTTTATAAAAAACCTCTCATAATCTCCTGACGAGGCAATTGCGGCATTAGAAATTTTTAGAGTTCCAATCATTTTATCTTTGTTGCGCGGGTCCTGAATACCGATAAGCCGCGGAGAGACATCTGTCTCATTAAATACCACCATATCTCCGCCTGCATGGATAATGCCTTTTTTAACACCGTTTTTATTTAATACAGCTGCTGCCCTGCCGACAATGTACCCTTTCGCAACACCGCCAAGGTTTATCTTCATGCCTTCTTTTGCCAGTTTGACAGCGCTGTGTTCTTTATCAAGAATTATCTGCCTGTAATCTACAAGCTGGAGAATTGTTTTAACCTCTTCTTTGGAAGGCGGACTCATGGCCCCTTTATCGTCTTTGGTAAAATGCCAGGCCTTCCCAAGAGCGCCCATTGTTACATCAAATGCGCCGCTGCTCAAACGAGAAACCTCTAAAGCCGCCTCTATTACCTCAAAAGTTTCAATAGAAACATGCGCTGCCTCTTTTCCCGCAGCCGCATTTATCCTTCCTACATCGCTGTCCTCTTTGTAGTGACTCATTAGACCTTCGAGTCTTTTAATCTCAGCAAATGCAGTCTCTGCCGCCGCATTCAGCCTTGTCTCATCGTCTCCAATAATGCTAATCTCTACAACAGTCCCCATGAGGATCCGGCTATATTTTATCTCAAGGGGCTTTTTGTTATAAACGGATAATGCGATGATTGAAAGGACAAGGATGATTGCCGCAATTGCAACTGTGGTTGGTTTCAAAACTCTTCTTCCTCAGCCTCTGTCTTTTCCAGTATAGCCAGCCCGGGTTCTTCCTCATAACGTCTTTTGGCGCCTTTTTCTTTTTCGTCCTTTAATTTACAGTCTATGCAAACCTTTGTAAACGGCATGGCCATAAGCCTTGCCTCCCCTATCGGCTCGCCGCACTCGTCACAAACCCCGTAAGTTTTATTTTTAACCCTCTCAATGGCCTCTTCCGTCTCAGCCAGTTTTTCTCTGTCCCTGTCGCCAAGCATGAGGGTTAACTCCCTCTCCCCCTCGCTACTTGCAATGTCATAAATATCCCCGATCTCAAATTTGAGAGAATTGCTTTCATTCTTTACCTTTTCAGCCACATCTGCCAGAAGATCCGACTTGACCTTGAGTAGTTTTTTAATCATCACTTTTTTAAAAGAGTCTTTCGACCTGGGTTTCCCAGTTTTTGGGGCAGCCCATGCGCCAAGATTCTTACTCGATTTTTTTACGCCCGCTTTTTGTTTGACTGGTTTAACCTTAGCCTTTTTTATTTTTGCGGGCTGTGCCATGGAAGCCGCTGTCTTTTGTTTTCTTACAGCCTTCTTTGCCTTTGTCTTTAGTTTGTTTTTCTTAGAGTTCGCCATAATGGGTTATGTAATATACACGAAAATTTTTAATTGTCAATTGAAAATTGAAAATTTCCGGGCGAACACATGAGTTAGCCCCTACACAGAAAATAATGCGGGGGTTTACCTCAATAATTGTGTGATTTTCTTTCGGTCAGCTAATTCCCCAAATGGGAAATCTCTCCTGTAAGGCGCCACAGCAATGCTTATATTATCAACCTCTTTCAGCTTTCTTAAAAGGCCTATCACCTCCTGTTCCGGCAACGGCTGCGAGGTGTTCCAGTTAATCGTCTGAAGTTTCATAAGAACCTTTTGCGGCTCGGAAACCTTCCTGACAGCCTCATTTGCCATCTTTTCTATCAGGCCGTGTATTTCATAAGGCTCTTTTTTTAACTCTCCCTGCATCTGCCGGTGATATGCCATTATTGCATAATAATCAAAATCCAGCTTTACAGCCTCGTCAAGACTCTGGGAAAGCCACGCCATCGCATAAGGGGGATTTGAAACGCTTTCATACATCAGATTTATTGCAAATTTTACATCCGGCCTTTTGTTTTTTACAGCAGCCCTAATCCTTTTTGCAACATGGAGCAGCCTTTTATTTTTCCATGCCGCCCATCTCCAGAATTCATCGGTATAGCCGGCAGTATATCCTCCACCGCCGTTTTCCGACACATTGCTGTATAATTCATCTGCTGCAAACCTCCTGCCATTATCCTTTTCAAACATCCTCTCCGCATAAGGCCCAAAGCCCTCGTTATGTTTTAAAACAAGGTCATCCTGAAAGAGCACACCATCAACAGGATATTCTGCAAGGTCGCTAAAGAGCCTTTCCAGATGGTAAACAGCCCTTTCGTTAAAAAGGTCAAGCCCTCTGCATGGGATAATACCTTTTGTATGAAAGTCATACTCCTTGCAATGAAGGTCTTTTCTATCTTCCAATCCATAGTCAGCATATTTTGTCGTCATCCACGCAAACACCTTCAACCCCTTTTTATGCGCCATATCAAGAACAGCGCCTAATATATCCTCAATTACAGGAGACTCTTTGGTTTTAAAATAGACCCCCGACCTATCCTGCGGATGGGTGCCCCGGTTTTTTGGCTTTATAATAAATGGATAAAACCGGTCTCCGTTGTTATGGAAAACCCTCAGGATGATAGTATCTATGCCGGCAGCCTTCAAACTATCTATCTCGCTGTCAACCTCTTTATAATCCTTTCCTTCAAAAAGGGCAACCTGAACAGCCCTGATTGCCCTTTCCTCTTGATGTAAAGACGCAGAAGGAATTTTTATTATCGGAAGTTTCGGGATAGAAAAAAGGGCAGCCTCTTTTAACCTGGTTTTGGCAATCCCCAACTTTAACAATGCTTCTTCTTTAAGTTCATTAGCAGGGAAATTTTTAATGAACTGCTCAAATTGGTTTTTAGCCTCTTTGTACAGGGATGCTTTCAGATACGCATCGCCAATCATATATTGAGCCTGCGGGGTAACGGGGCTTCCGGGAAAATATTCTATCACCCTGCCGAACTCCCTTGCACTAACAGCATAATGTCCCTGCTTATAGAGAAACATGGCGTAATTGAACTGGTCTTTGTCGGTTAGAAAAGGGCGGGATTCTTGGGCGGTAACTACAGGGAACAGGGACCAGGGGTCAGGGATCAGCAGGAAAAAAAACAAAAAAATCCCTTTT
The DNA here is from genome assembly GCA_030690165.1 of Deltaproteobacteria bacterium. Taxonomy (NCBI): domain Bacteria; kingdom Pseudomonadati; phylum Myxococcota; class Myxococcia; species Deltaproteobacteria bacterium. The sequence goes on from JAUYHF010000027.1 coordinate 5,144, forward strand.
ATGGCATTAGACCATCCTGACCCCAGACCCCAGACCCCTGGTCCCTGTATTTTAAAATAACACATCCATCATCTCCTTAACCTGGCTGGAATCAGGAATCAACCGTTTTTTGAGGACGGCCTCATAGTGCGTCAATATATCATTCGGGATAAGAAGCATGCGATGTTGAGCAGAAAACTGTCCAATATGTAAAATGGAATGTTATCCAACTGCATAACTATAATCAAAATAGATAGTTGGGTCAACTTGAATTTATATTTTTATTGAACTGCTCGTAAAATTCTGATAAAGTCCAGAAAACTGCTCAATATATTGTTATGCCCATCATGATGAAATATGAAATTTGAATTCTCACCAAAGGGTGTCCGCGCCTCCGATGAAGAAATGTTGGCGGATATAGTCAGCGTTGCGAAGGCGCTCGGCCGGGATACATTGGCCTATAACGAGTATTCTGATGCTGGTAAATATGGAGCAGACACCGTACGCCGTCGCTTTGGCTCTTGGAATAACGCCATAAAACGCGCGGGCTTGAAAATACTCAAGATTCATGGCATCCCCGATGAGCAGCTTTTTGAGAACCTTCAAGAAATCTGGATTCGGCTTGGGCGCCAACCGTCGCGTGATGCGCTGAAACGAAGCAACTCAAAATTTGGAAGCGCTACATACGAGGCTCGGTTTGGCACCTGGAACAAGGCACTGATGGCATTTGTTGCCTGGGCCAATAAGGATGGAGCCAAAATGCCTGCACACCAATCAAGGGATAGAACACCACAAGCCGCTCCTCGTTCTATAAATCTAAGACTCAGGTTCCTCGTCATGAAGCGAGATGACTTTAAATGCCAATCCTGTGGACACAGTCCTGCTACCCATCCAAACACGGTTCTTCATATTGATCATATTCAGCCTTGGTCAAAGGGCGGGAGCACCGATCTGAAAAATCTACAGACGCTTTGCTCTAACTGCAATCTAGGAAAAGGGGACGTTATTTGATGACGCTCCTAGGACATAACCATCGGATAGAGCCGCCGGGCGCTCTGGCGGAAATCTTTATAGCGCCCGCGGCTCATCCCCTGCGTTGGGCGCCAGCGGTAACCACAGGATTCGAAGTTTTGCCAGTGGGAACAAAAAATCCCTTGTCGGAGGTCTGTGCATCCTAGCTAAAGTATTATTTCAGTAAAGCTTGAATCGAAGAATAGGAGAAGCTAATGTTTGGATGGCTGGCAAGCCCCGAGGCGTGGATAGCGTTGGGCACATTAACCGCGCTAGAGATTGTATTGGGTATCGATAACATTATTTTTATCTCGATTCTGGTAGGTCGTCTTCCCCAGAATCAGCGCGCTTTCGCGAGAAAAGCGGGTCTTGGTCTCGCCATGATTACGCGCCTGGCTTTGTTGTTCTCTATTTCCTGGGTGATGGGATTAACCGAACCGTGGTTAACGGTATTGAACCAAGAAATTTCGGGGCGCGATGTCGTGCTGATTGGGGGCGGCCTGTTTCTTCTGGCCAAAGCGACTCATGAAATCCATAACAGCCTGGAAGGGATGGAAGATAGTGGTAACGCGGTTGTTGCCACCAACATGGGAATGGTGCTGACACAGATTGCGATTCTGGATATTGTTTTTTCACTGGATTCGGTGATAACGGCTGTTGGGCTGGTCGAGCATGTTTCCATCATGGCGATAGCCATTATCCTCGCGGTCGTGGTTATGTTGATGGCCGCAAAATCCATAGGGGATTTTGTCGATGAGCATCCTACTATCAAGATACTTGCGCTTTCGTTTCTGATCCTAGTGGGTGTCACACTTATGGTTGAAGGTTTCGATGTACATGTTCCGAAGGGTTATATCTATTTTGCGATGGCATTTTCCGTCGCCGTGGAGATGCTCAATATTCGAATGCGCAGAATACGGGCGGAGCCGGTCAAACTGCACAAGCAGATACGCGACACAGACGGAGGCTAATTAGGGAAGCTACCCAGACGTTGAACGTCAAAAACTATGGGGCCCAGAAGGAAACTGGCGCCCAACAACGCCTTGCAGCTGACGCGCAAAAAAAGCGGCGCGCACCGCTGAAGGCTAGCATTAGACAGAAACAAGTAAATAAGAGACTCAAGTAAAGAACAGAGGAGGCGCGCATGAGTTGGATGATATTTGGGCAGATCGCGTTGTTGATCGTCATATTTGCATTCGTCACGACCTTAGTGAAGTGCATGCATGACACCTACTGCAATAAGTGCAAGAAGGAGTAATCCCCCTCATCTCACGCGGACTCATTGCAAGGATGAGGGATGCTCACCGGCGAATGACCTCTTTTCTTGCCGGATCATCAAGGCTTGGCAGGGAAAACAGATATAAACTTCTGACCTCTAAAATAATACATCCATCATCTCCTTAACCGATGTTACGCCAATAAGGTTAAGCGAAGACTTGTCTTTTATCCTTGTCAGATTCTCTTTTGGAAGGATGCACCTGTCAAAACCTAATTTTTCCGCCTCATTTATGCGGGGCTCTGCCTGGCTGATCCCCCTGATCTCGCCTGCCAGGCCCACTTCTCCAAACACCACCGTCTTCTGCGCTATCGCTTTGTCAAGAAAGTTTGAAGCAAGAGAGGCTATTATGCCGAGGTCTATGGCAGGCTCTTCAAGCCTTATCCCGCCCGTCACCTTGAGAAATATATCGTGGTTTGTAATGTTAAGCCCGCCTTTTTTTTCAAGCACAGCCACCAGCAGAGAAACCCTGTTGTAATCAACCCCAACCACTGTTCTTTTTGGAATCCCGAATATGGTCGGACATACAAGAGACTGAATCTCCACAAGGATGGGCCTGGTGCCTTCAAGGCTGGATACAACAGCAGACCCTGACGCATTTTGAGGCCTCTCTGCAAGAAAAAGGGCGGACGGGTTTGCAACCTCAAAAAGCCCTTTGTCCTGCATCTCAAAAACCCCTATCTCCATTACAGAGCCAAAGCGGTTTTTTACAGCCCTTAATATCCTGAACTGGTGCCCCCTGTCGCCCTCAAAATAGAGCACAGTATCAACCATATGCTCAAGGACCCTCGGTCCTGCAATAGAGCCGTCCTTTGTCACATGGCCCACAAGAAATATCGGCATGTCCATACCCTTGGCATTGAATATCAATTGAGATGATGTCTCTCTGACCTGACTGACGCTGCCCGGCGATGACTCAAGTGTCTGTGTATATATGGTTTGAATGGAATCTATTATTACAATACCCGGCTTAAGTTTTTTTACGCTGTCAAGTATCCTTTCTAATGTATTCTCTGCATATATAAAAAGATTTTCTGATAGGACACCGAGCCTCTCGGCTCTTATCTTTGTCTGTTTAGGAGATTCCTCGCCAGAGACATATAAAACCTTATGTCCGCTATCTGCAATCTTTCCCATTGCCTGAAGCATCAATGTTGACTTGCCTATGCCTGGGTCCCCGCCTATAAGTATTGCAGAGCCAAGGACAATGCCGCCGCCAAGAACCCTGTCTAACTCCCCTATGCCTGTCTTAAGCCTGTCCTCTTCCTTCACCTCAAGGGTTGTAATGGGCTGCGGGGAAGAGCCGCCTTCAAAGACCTTTAACCCCTTCTTCTCCTCAAACAACCTTTCTTCCACAAAGGAGTTCCACTGATTGCAGTCCGGACACTTCCCCATCCATTTCGGGGATTTAAAACCGCAGGACTGGCATGTATATACGGTTCTGAGTTTAGCCATAGTATTTCTACAATTGACAATTAAGCCTTTTCTGTTATTATAACTAAGAAATATCAGGAGGAAAAACAGAACTTTCTCTTCTCTTCCCTATGTCTGGTCCTTTAACAACTGAAACCATCCTAATAGAATTTGCCAAGACTGTCAAGGCTATCGGCTTCTATCCGGAAGGCCATCCCAACCTTGAGGCATTTATTGAAAAGACCTTTAATCTTTTAAAAGATGCTATAAATGAAAAGGGGTATATAAAATGGCTAATAGAACGGACAGGCTTTATGGAGGAAAGACTTGCGATAGGTAAAGGCCGTAAACCCCTTGAGGCATTGGCAAAAGACCTGTTTTTTAAGAGGATACGGGAGATTAATTTTACACAGGACGCAACACTTAAGGAATGGAAGGACTTCCTCTCTATTCTAAAGATGGATACGGATAGTTTAAAAAAGGCAGGCGGCCTTGAAAAGCTGCTTTTAATCAAGGAGATTAAAGGCATAGAGCTTAATGAAATGAACTATGCAGATATCCGCAAAAAAGTAATAGAGATTGAAGAGGCTAAAAAGAAGGAGGAGCTGGAGACAGGCCAGGAAGAAGAAGCTGCAGCAGAGGCGGAGTCAGAAGAAAAAGAAGAAGTTGTCCGTAGCATGGAGGAGCAGCTTAAGGCCATTGAAGAAAGCGAGGAAACGATTGAGGTTTTGCTTGACAAATTGGAGAAAGAAGAAAATACAATGCTCTATAAGACTATTGCGCATAAGATAATGGAAAAAACAAAGCCTTTGCAGGAAGAAAAAAACATGGAAGGGCTTTTCCCTGTTCTCATTACATTAACCGCCCATTCCGGCCCGGAAAGCCGCCGTCTCCCTGAACAAAAGGATATTGCCTCTATGAACTTAAAGAGTCTGCTCTATTCTGATATGACAGCTTACCTGATAATAAGGCTTTGCAGCCGCCACGAGGAAAGGCGAAAAGAGATTCAGCAAATACTCATCCTCTCAGGCGAAGAGGCAATGAAACAACTTCTTACCGCGCTTGTTAACAGAGATGAGGCATATTCGAGGCGTCAGATATTTAATGCTCTCATCATGTTTGGAGAAATGGTAAGGCTTGAGGCAGAAAAATGTCTTGATGATGAAAGATGGTTTGTGGTAAGGCAGATGGTATCGCTTTTGGGGGAGATAGGATCCCCACGGTCTTTACAGGCTATAAAAACGGCCTTTGGCCATAAAGATGTCAGGATAAAAAAAGAGGTTTTGAAGGCTGTTGCAAAAATACCGTCAAACGAAAGCACAGCATTCCTTTTGGAAAGGCTTCTTGAGGATAATGCCGCTCTTAAGTATCAGGTCATCATATCGCTGGGGGTGTTGAAAGACCCGGCAGCTGTGGAGCCTCTTGGTGATTTTGCGCTGAAGAGAGATTTCTTTAATGAAGAAATAGAGTTTAGAAAAGAGGCGGCAAGGTCGCTTGGCATGATCGGCGGCAAGAGTGCAACAGCTATCCTTAAAAATCTGTTACAGAAAAAGGTTTTCTGGGGCAAAAAACAAAATGATGAAGTCAGGTCTGTTGCAGCCATTTCACTTGGAAGGATCGGCGGAAAAGATGCAATAGATTTACTGGAAGAGATGGCCAGGACTTCAAAGGGGATCGTTCATATTGCCTGCAAAAAGGCCATGGAAGGGATTAAATAAAATTGAAGATTGCAAATTGCAAAATGCAAAGCTAAAAGAACTGCGCAATTTACAATTTGCATTTTTCAATCTTCATTTTGCAATGGAGCGAAGCAACCTATGCCGGATATAGAACTTGAAAAAATAGATGCCATACTCAAAAGCATCAACAGCGCTATAAAGGGCAAGAAACTCTATCCTGCGGGCCATCCTGCCATAGCTGCTCCAATGGCAAAGGCATATCAGGTCATTTCAGAACTCCTCAAAACAAATAATAAGATATTTATAGGCATGGTAAAGGGAGTTATTGTATTTGAGGAAACGCCCCTTATGGACGCTGAAAAAAATCTTGGAGAATTTATTCATCAGATAAAAGAGCGCGAGATTGAGGGTATAATCTTTGAAAAAGGCCTGATGCAAAAGGAGTTTTTTGGTTTTATAGACATCCTGTCAGGAGATGACACATTAAAAGGCAAAGAGCTTCAGAATACGCTGTCAGCCAAAAATATTTTACATATCAGCGTTAAGTCCATATCAAAACGAAACATATTGGAGGCTTACAATGATGCGGTAAATGTAGTAAAAGATACCATGAACCAGATACGGATGGGCAAAATACCGCAGAGTAAAGAGATAATAAGGGTAACCGATGAGATAACAGAACTTGTCCTTACAAATAGAAGCGCCATGATGGGACTAACAATGATAAAGAACTATGACAATTACCTTTTTAACCATTGTGTAAATGTAAGCATACTTGCCATTTCCCTTGCACAGCATATGAACTACAATAAGTCAGACCTGCATATCGCCGGCATCGCCGCTTTGCTGCATGATGTGGGGAAAACTGGCGTCGCAGAAGATATTATCAAAAAACCGGCCGGGCTCTCCGGCGAAGAATGGGAAACAGTAAAACAGCACCCTGTGCTTGGCGCAAGGATAATAGAAAAGATGGATGATATTGCAAAGCTTGTAGGCCGCATCATACTTGAACATCACATACGTTATGACCATTCAGGCTATCCGCGCACGGAATCGCCGCTGCATCCGCTGAGCCTGATAGTAACCATTGCAGATGCGTATGATGCCCTGACAACGTTAAGGGTTTATCAAAAGCCACACCATCCTGTGGAGACAATAAAGGTTATGAACAGTCTGTCAGGCAAACACTTTGACCCCGATACGTTAAAGGCATTTATAGGCATGGTCGGCTTTTACCCGATAGGAACGGTTGTACGGCTCTCTACAAATGATATCGCCATAGTAATAAAGGCAAACCCTGGTAACAGCCTGCGCCCTATGGTTAAGGTCATATTTGGAGGAGACGGGAAACAGATGGATAAACCTTATGAAATGGATTTATCTGCCGGAGACAGCGCCCCTGCAATTGTAGCCCCTGTTGATCCGTTGACAAAGGGGCTGGATATGGGCATGCTTTTTGAGGAGGAGTCCAAAAATATCACTGCGCAAGAGGCATAATAAATACAGGTTAAAGGCCTTAACCTGCTTCCTTAAAATAATCTACAGTATGCCTTAATCCCTCCTCAAGAAATACCTGAGGCGACCAGCCAAACTCCTTTTTTGCCTTCTCAAAGTCAATTACACTTCTTTTTTGCTCCCCGCTCTTTGGGGGGCCGTATCCTTCTCCAACGTTGACGCCAACAATATTAACAAGCTCTTTAAACAACTTCTTTATATGGACTTCCCTTCCTGTGCCTATATTAAAAACCCCTCCATCGTTATGAGACAATGCAAGACAATTAGCCCTTACAACATCTCCAACATACACAAAATCCCTTGTCTGCATCCCATCGCCGTTTATCAAAGGCTGTTCACCTTTAAGGAGTTTTCTGGTAAAGATAGCCACAACACCAGCCTCCCCATGAGGGTCTTGCCTTGGCCCGTACACATTGGCGTATCTTAGAATAGTTGAATTCAGGCCGTGTGTATTTTTATAAAAAGAGAGATAGTGTTCACAGGCAAGCTTTGCTATGCCGTAAGGACTTAAAGGATTTGTAGGATGTGATTCTTTCGCTGGAAATTCTTTCTGCTCTCCGTATATTGCACCGCCTGTGGAGGCAAATATAAAACCCTTTACCCTGCCCCTTACACAATTCTCAAGGAGGTTCAATGTGCCTATTATATTTATTCTGGCGTCCAACATAGGATCCGCCACTGATTTTCTAACATCCATCTGGGCCGCATGATGGTTTACAGCATCAAACTTTTCATCCTTAAATAAATCCCTTAATTCTCCTGCGCCAATATCCAGCTTTAAAAACCGCGCCTTTGGGTTAATATTCTCAGGCTTGCCTGTGGAAAGGTCATCAGCAACAGTTACTTCATGCCCTGCATTGATATACGCATCAACCACATGGGAGCCGATAAAACCAGCTCCGCCTGTTACAAGTATATGCATTCTTCGTCTCCTATCGCCACTACCCCATTGCCTGCAATCTGCCTTTAAAATACTCCACGGTCTTGCTCAATCCCTCACTTAAACTTATCTTCGGCTCCCAATCCAGCTTTTCTCTCGCAAGGGTTATATCAGGCCTTCTCTGCATCGGGTCATCCTGCGGAAGGGGTTTGAATACAATCTTTGCCTTTGTGCCGGTAAATTCTTTTATCTTCTTTGCAAAATCAAGTATTGTATATTCGTCAGGGTTGCCGAGGTTTACAGGGCCTATAAAACTGTCCTTATTCATCATTTTTATAATCCCATCAACCAAATCATAAACATAGCAGAACGAGCGGGTCTGACTACCGTCGCCGTAAACTGTAATATCTTCTCCCTTCAATGCCTGCACTATGAAATTACTTACCACCCTTCCGTCATTAAGCGCCATCCTTGGACCATAGGTATTGAATATCCTGACTATCCGTATATCAACCTTATTCTGCCTGTGATAATCCATCATAAGGGTCTCTGCAACCCTTTTCCCTTCGTCATAACAACTCCTTATCCCTATGCAATTCACATTTCCCCAGTACTCCTCCTTTTGCGGGCTGACCTTTGGATCGCCGTAAACCTCCGATGTGGATGCCTGCAAAATCCTTGCCCTGACCCTTTTTGCAAGGCCGAGCATATTTATCGTCCCCATTACGCTTGTCTTTGTTGTCTTTACAGGATTATACTGATAATGCACCGGCGAGGCAGGACAGGCAAGGTTATATATCTGGTCAACCTCCAATAGGATTGAATTTGTAATGTCATGTCTTATAAGCTCAAATCTGTGATTATCCATAAGGTGAGTTATATTATCCTTTGAGCCTGTGAAAAAATTATCCAGACAAAGCGCCTCGTGACCTTCGCTCAAAAGCCTTTCACAAAGGTGCGAGCCTATAAAACCAGCGCCGCCTGTCACCAGTATACGCATTACACCCTACCTATTCCATAATATGTAAAACCCATATTCCTCATCTCTTTAGGGTCATATATATTTCTGCCGTCAAATATTACAGGCGTCTTCATAAGCCCCTTCATCTTCTCAAAGTTGGGTCTTCTGAACTCATTCCATTCTGTAATAACTGCAAGGGCTTCAACATCCCTCACAACCTCATAGTTGTCTTGAATATATTCAATCCTGTTGCCAAAGACCTTTCTCGCCTCATACATTGCCTCGGGGTCATGTGCCTTTATCTTTGCGCCTGCCTCAAGTAGCTTATTTATTATTGTTATGGAGGGCGCCTCCCTCATATCATCGGTTCTCGGCTTGAATGACAACCCCCATACCCCAATGACCTTTCCTGAGAGAGGCTTTGCCTGTGATTTATTATTAGCGCCTATCTTGAAATGTTCCAGTATCTTCTCAACAATTATGCCTTTCTGTCTATTGTTAACCTCTTCAACAGATTTTAGTATCTTCATATCATAGCCGTATTCACCCGCGGTTCTTATAATTGCCTGAACATCCTTGGGAAAACATGAACCGCCGTATCCTACACCAGGGAATAAAAACTCAAAACCTATCCTTGAGTCTGTCCCTATCCCTTTTCTTACATTATCTATATCAGCGCCTGCCAGTCTGCACAGATTTGCCATCTCATTTATAAACGATATCTTTGTGGCAAGCATGGCATTAGCAGCGTATTTTGTTACCTCAGCGCTCCTTATATCCATAAAAAGTATGGGCTTGCCTGTCCTTACAAACGGCCCATACAACTCTCTCATTGCCTCTTTAGCCTTTTCGCTTTCTGTCCCAATTACAACCCTGTCAGGTTTCATAAAGTCATCAATAGCAGCCCCTTCTTTCAAAAACTCAGGGTTTGAAACAACATCAAATTTATAGTCTTTGCCCCGCTTGCCTATCTCATCTTGTATTACTGCCCTGACTTCGTCAGCAGTTCCTACAGGCACTGTGCTCTTATCAACTATGACTCTGTAGCCATCCATCGCCTTGCCTATTCCCCTTGCCGCATTCAGGACATGTTTCAAATCCGCAGAGCCGTCTTCGCCGGATGGCGTTCCAACTGCAATAAAACAAATAATAGAATTCTTTACGGCATAAGACAAGTCTGTTGTAAACTTAAGTCTTCCTTCTTTTACATTTCTTTTCACAAGCTCTTCCAGACCTGGCTCGTAAATAGGTATCTTTCCTCTATTAAGTTTTTCTATCTTCCCCGCATCTATATCTACACAGACGACGTCATTTCCACTGTCGGCAAAACATGTGCCGGCAACAAGACCGACATAGCCTGTCCCAATAACACAGATATTCAAGATACCCTCCTAATAAAAGAGAATACAAAATACCAAAGAAAGTTATTTTTAGCAAAAAAATCTTAAATCTTCAATAGGCATTTTTATTTATAAGCCCCTTCCATATCGTCAACCACATAATCTTCAAGTCAAACCAGAATGACCAATTTTCAATATAATAGAGGTCGTATTCTATCCTCTTTTTCAGGTCTGTATCCCCCCGCCATCCGTTTACCTGCGCCCAGCCTGTTATCCCTGCCTTCATCTTATGCCGCAACATATATTTAGGAATATTCTTTCTAAACTCTTCTATAAATACAGGTCGTTCCGGTCTTGGCCCAACGATACTCATATCGCCTTTTAATACATTAAAAAACTGTGGGAGTTCATCAATGCTTGTCTTTCTTAAAAAAGCACCCAGCCAAGTTCTTCTGGGGTCATCTTCCTTTGCCCATACAGCGCCGCTCTCTTTTTCTGCATCTACCCACATAGAACGAAATTTCAGCATCTGGAATATCTTGCCATCAAGCCCCATCCTTTCCTGTCTATAGAATACAGGACCATGGGAAGTAAGCTTAATTGTAATAGCTATCAAAACCACGAGCGGCGCTGTCAGGGTTATTGCAATGATAGAAAAAGCTATATCGGCAGCCCTTTTTATAACCATATTCCATCCATACAATGGGGAATCCTGGAGGCTTATTATGGGAAGGCCGTCAAACTCTTCAATGCCTCCTCTTATTGTTGCAAATTCATAGATATCCGGTATAACCTGTATATCAACCATTTCTTCGCCGATATTCTTCAGAACATCAATTACCTTGCCGTGCTCTTCCCATGCCAATGCAATAATTACATGATCAATGCCTTTTTCCTTTACAAACCTGCCAACTTCGTCATAAACGCCTAAAACCTCTATCCCGTGCACATTGGCCCCCACCTGATCTTTGTTTGTTGACAAAAGACCAACAACCTTCAATCCAATCTCCGGATGGGTATCAATACGTTTTAATATTTCTTTGCTCATATCCCCGGTTCCAACAATGAGCGCATACCGGAGATTATGTCCTTTCTTCCTCAAATACCGGAGAGCCTCTCTGAAAATCCATCTCTCAATGCTTAATGCAACAACATTAATGGCGCCGAAAAATAGAAACACCAATCTGGAAAATTCATACTGACGGTAAACAAAGGTTACTGCAATAAGGACAAGGATAGAAACTGCGCATGCCTTTGTTATATCAAATAGCTCTGACAGATGAGAGGCTATCCTCCTGGGTCTATAAAGACCAAACGATTTGAATACAAACCCCCATATAAGGATTATGGGGATTATAAGAAGGATATAGATTCTTAACGGAGGTATGCCTTTATCAATAGGTATAAAAGCGGTATGAAACCGCAGATAATAGGAGAGCAGCCATGAAGCCACTATTATGGCTATGTCTGCAATAAATAACAGGCTCTCAAAAAACTGGCTGTGTTTTTTTAACAAGACAGCCCCTCTTTATATTTTAAGATTTCGTGAGCTTTTCTCAATACAGCCTCAACCTTTATAGCATCCATACACCCGCCATTCCTGCATTTATACTCAGAGCCTAAATTCAAACATGGGGCGCATGCAAAATTACTTTCTATATTATGGGCATTGGATGAACCAACAGGTCCCCACCTAGTCACCCCAGCAGGACCATGTAAAGCTATCATAGGATGATTTAGGGCTGCCCCAAGATGCATAATGCCGGTATTGATGGTAATCAGCAATCGGCTTTTAGTTATCAGATAAGCAGTTTGTCCAAGCGTAAATCTGCCGCAAAACGAAACAACCTTTCCGGAGCAGGCATTGACAATATATTCCGCGGCGGCTTGATTATCATTTGTGCCTGTAATGCCAACAGTATAACCGTCCTTTGCAAGAAGTCCGGCCAGTCTTATAAAGTTTTCCGCGCCCCACTCTTTGAGATGCCCCTTATACCCTGAACTCCATGGATGAAACAGTATAAGATTACTAATCCCCTCTTTCTCTAATAAATCTTCAACAAAGGCCTTCTCTGAATCAGGTATCGGAAATTCTATTTTATAGTCAGATACCGAAACACCAATCGCATTGGCCAGAGACATATAATTATCTATTTCATGGCGGCATGGATCATGCGGCACAGCGGCGTCAAATACTATATGTTTGAACTGCCCTTTTGTCTTAAAACCTATTTTATGACCTGTTTTAACAAAAAACGCCACTATAGCGCTAAGACGTGGCCACGATTCAAAATCTATTACAACATCATACTCCTTGCTGTTTACATCTTTCATAAATCTAAAAAAATAAGACGGCTCTTTAACAACTTTAGAGACCTCCAATATTTTCAGGCTGTCTATAAAAGAACAGCGGCATAAAACCTCATAATTATTTTTGCTGCCAATTACAGTTAGCAAAGTTTTTGGATGCATATTTTTTATAGCCTTTAAAACCGGAGCCAACAACAAAGTATCGCCAATGGTGCCGACCTTGATAACAAGAATACTGTTTATCTCCTGCCCTGTTTTGCGAGCCTTCTTCACCAAAGACAAAAAACAGAGGATGGGTATGCCTGCATAACGGTCAAAAAACCTCATCCAGAAATTACCGCGCTCTTTCACTAATCAGCGCCCCCTAGCATCAATAATATCTTTCAACTTCTCATAAACCTGCTCAACAGTCACAGCCTTAATACAGATTGGGTCATTGCAGTCAGGAAATCTCCCATCTTCATAACATGGCGCACATTCAATATTCTCCGCATTCCAGAAATAATGGCCGCCGCTGTTCAATGGGTAATATCCTCTTGGATCAGTGGGGCCAAAGATAGAAATTACAGGCACCTGCATAGCGCTTGCAAGATGCATGGGACCGCTGTCATGTGTAACAATTACTTTACACCTTTTCATAACAGCGGCTGTTTCTTCTAAAGTAGTCCTACCGGTCAGGTCAATGACACCGTTTATAATATTTCTTAAAATTATCTCACTATTAAATTTATCACTCTCAGCGCCCAAGAGTATAACCTTATAACCGTCGGCAACAATCTTCCTTGACAGTTCGGCATAATCCTCAACAGGCCATCTCTTTATAGGCATTTCGGTTTTTATATTGCTGGCGCCGCCCGCTAAAACACCTATCTTAATATCACCATTTTTTAACCCTTTCTTTGTTAAAATCTTGTCTACAGCCTTTTCCGCTTCATTACTTATTATAAAATCCATGCCCTTGCCATCATCTCGTATGCCAATGGCCTTAATAATCTCTAAGTACTGGTCTATATTATGCTTAATGCCGCTAATCCTTACCTTCTTTGTTAGAAATCTCCCTTCGCCATTCCTGTCAAACCCAACCCTTTCAGGTATTCCACATAAAAAGGCAAAAAGATTGAAACGCCAATCTCTGTGAAAAACAAACACAACATCATATTTTTTCCGCTTAATTTTCAAGATCAAAGAGAGAATGTATTTTAACTTTTGCAACAATGTCCCTTTATAAATTATATAATCGTCGCATTCTATAAACTCATCTATATACGGATTGCCATTCACCGCCATTTTTGAAGATTTACCTACCAAGAGAGAAACATGCGAGGTCGGATAGGCTTTTTTTAGAGCCCTGACAGCCGGGGTTGTCATAAGCAAATCTCCTATGGCGCCGAGTTTTATGATTAAGACTTTATTGAATCCCATCCAATCTCTCTTCCGCTTCAACGATTTTAATCTTCTTCAAAACCAAATCAAAGACCTCATCAACGGTAATCAGGTTCATGCACTCCATATTATCACAGGCAGCCTTCTCGCAGCCCTTGCACTTAACATCTTTACATATCACGTCAACATCATTGCCGTAAGGCCTCCATCTCTGCCAGTCATTGGCTGCGCTGAACAAGACAATACCAGGGACTCCAACCGCAGCAGCAATATGAACAGGGGCAGAATCGTTGCCGATAAACAGTGAACACCTTTTTATCACTGCGGCGGTTTGTTTAAATGTCAGATTACCAACCATGTTGACCGGTTTGAAATGTAAAAGCCCTTCCGCTTGTTCGGTTACTGCCCTGTCATCCGCTCCGCCGACAAGCACTATTTGCGCCTTAAAATGCTCAACAATCCTTTCCATCAGGCCGGCATATCTTTCTACAGCCCACATCTTGGAAGGACAGCCACTGCCGATGTGCAATCCAATAGTCAACAAAGATTCATGCCAGTTATTTTTCTTGAGCAGGGCATAGGCATATTTCTTATCGTCTTCCGATATTGTTATGGCAATTTCCGCAGCAACAGGTCTTATCCCTATAGCCCTTGCCGCATCCAAGAGAATTTCCGCCTGATGCTTATTGATCGTTGTATTGACCTCATCGGTCAGAAGAAATCCTCCCCCTTCCCACCCAAAGCCGACCCTTCTCGGAATACCGCTCAAGGCGGCAATGATGATTACAAACAGGTCTCCCCGCAGATCAAAAAACAGATCATACCTGCCCCTTCGTAATGCCCTTATGAACTGAAGGCTCTCCCGGATATTGAAATGTCTGTCGTGATTTCTGTCGCGCCAATACGCCCTATAACATATTATCTCATCAATATATTTTTCTCCTTCAACAATGCCCTTTGACCACGGGCCGACAACAAGCGTAATATGCGCCTGCGGGAAACCATTTCGGATAGACTTTATGGCAGGAGTAGCCAGCAAAACATCTCCGGCATGATCCAGTTTAAGGATTAAAATCCGTTCTATCTGTCTTGCATTTCTCTTTTTAAAAATGGATAACGTCCATTTAAGAAAATAACCAACAGCGTCAAAAACGGCAATTATGCCCTTTAACAGCCTGCTCTTATATACATATATTTTCACCTGTAAAACCTCTATTCCTCACTCACTTTATAACTTTTAGACTAACCTCAATATTCATTGCCGGAAATATAAAGGCTAAATATTTTTCATAAAAAAGCGGGAATCTATTGGCAAGACAAGAAACTCCGTTTATCCTATGAAATTTCCAGAAATTGAGCCTGACTTTTATCTTATCAAATCTGGCTGCGCTGTAAAAATCATACTGCGGAAAATCTGCCGTAAAATAATTAAATGATTCGGTATTGAAAAAGTGTCTGTGTGTGAAGTCACCGTAGGCATGGGTGCTGCTGAAATGAGGGACTCTTATAAATACCAATGCATCAGGTTTTGCAATGCGGTGGACCTCCTCCATTACCCCCTTTATATCCTGAAGATGCTCCAGCACATCCATAAGATAAATTTTATCAAAGATATTGGTTTGGAATGGATAAGGGAACCTATCCAAATCACAGATGGCATCTGTTGCAGGCGTCTTGTGAATGTCAAGCCCTATAGCGCCATTTATCTTATTTTTGCCGCAGCCTATATCTAAAACTCTCATCACTCACCCGTTTTAACTCTAACCTCAGAACCTTGCCTCTCACGGCCTCGCAAAACATCAAATTCATTCACCGTTACACCCTTAAGCAGGTACAATAAAAATATATATACCAAAAAACTAAATATCGCTGCAACCTGCCATGTCCAATATTTATCTGCGATTACAAGGGCTGCTGCACAGCCTAAGAATGGCAAAATAATTTTATAAATTGTGTCTAAAATTTGTGGAAAGCCAAGCTTTTTGCTTATAAACAACAGATGCGCTAAAAGTATAAAAGAGGTGGAGATTAACGTTGCTATTGCAGCGCCCTTTGCGCCAAAAGAAGGTATAAGGATTGTATTCAAGATGATATTGCCAACTACGCTAACAACCATTGTTTTGGCTACGAACCTCTGTTCGCCAATTGCCTCAAGTGTCCTCCCTGTTATATGATACAAATATAAAGGAATTAAAGTCCAGATAAGAATCTGTAGAATATGGCCGCTTTCGTAAAACTTAGATCCAAATACAAAAACAGTAACGTTGTTTGCAAAAAAAGCAACAACGAAGGAAACGGGAAGGCTTATTATCAGCAACAGCTTGAATATCAAATTGAAAGTTTTATAAACATTATATTTGTCTTCTTTCCACGCCTTTGCAAAATAGGGATAAGCTGCCAGTGATAATCCGTTAGCCAACAATAGACCGGCAAATACCAGCCTATAGGCGGCATTATAATTCCCTACAGTTTTTATATCGCTAAGCTTGGAAAGCATTACGCTGTCAACATTAAAATATACTTCGCTCATAACAGCGCCTATGGCAAACGGCATTGCCTGTTTAAAGAGTTCAACTTTTTTTATATTCAAATATTCCGAGGACCTAATCGCAGGAAACATCCTGGCCTGAAAATAATAACTTAAAATTAAAACTATCAAGGCAGATATTATATAAGGAAGCATCAAATATGGAAATGACATACCTGCCAGCAACAGAAAAAAAACTCCTGCCAATGCCAAGAACCTGTAAAGCACAGCCATTCCACCATCAAATTCCATTCTCTCGCGGCCTACAAAGACAGCCCTGAATGCATTTGAAAAGGAAACTAATAATGTTGCCGTTGCAAATAAGATAATACTATATACGACCCTTGCATCATACTGCATACTGATAGCTGCTATACTTAGGCCGGCAAAAACTATAGCTCCTATAATTATTTTGAGCGATAATGCCTGCCTGAAAAATACAGCCTCATTTTTCCCTGAACTTGCAATCTCTCTTGTAATCAAGAAATTCAATCCGCCATCAAACAAATTGCCAAACATGCCAACAAATGACACTGCGAGGGCATATACGCCATACTCTTCTACACCAAGGAATCTCGCCAAAATCACTATCAACAAAAAGTTAATAACCTTTTCGCCAGCTTGAGATAATGTCAAAAATGAAAAATTCCTGATAATTTTCACTGCTGTTGCACCCTTTTTCTTAGACAGTATCCCTGACATGTTATATTTTATGGTTTGCCTGGCAGATAGATTAATACCCACGCATTGGTAGGTTTTACAAAATATTTCCTGTATATATAATAATATTTATTAGCCTGATTTATTATAATATCTATATCATCTGTTTTTGCCAGACGCTCATCCAACACCAACTTGTTGAGTTCTTTAGGATCACCAAGAACCAGCAAAGGTATTTCTCTTTTTTCAATCATCCTTAACAATTCCGTCTCAGGTATATAAAGATATTTTTTCGCATTTTCCCTGTTGGGCATAAGCTTCCAAAACATCGCCTGATCCGTGGGATATTCATACCCCCTCACCGGCCTTCTCCCTGACGCAAATACAAATACTCCCCACGTATCCAGAATTACATCACCTTCCTTTGTCATCTTTTTAATTACATCTTCAGATACAGTATTTACAAAACCAGGCGTTATTATTTGCTCCCTTGAATTTAATATATAAAAGATGCTCGTCTTTAATCTTTTTTGATAATGCGCGTAGTAGAGGCCTACTATTAAGACAAGAAAGATTGAGGCACAGGCTGCCAACTTTTTGGGAGTAATACCTTTGGCTATTTGCTCTATTAGCGGAAGAGATAGTATAATGGCGAACAAGATAACCTGATTAACATAGCCGAGATAATTTGCATAAAGATTAGAATAAAGCCATACTATTCCGCCAAATATCATCCATATCAATGCATATATATTTAACTTTATACTATCCATACCTTGCCGCCATTTTATTACAAACAAAACAAAAGAAACCAAAACCAATAAAAACAGGAACGCAGTGTCAGGAGTCTTTATCACATCAATCAAACCATTAATCATCATATCGTGCTTCATATCCTTAAGAACATTTGTTGCAAAATCAGGGTTATGACCTTTACCAAAATAAACCTGTGCATATGCCCCGGCCCATATAGCGTATGCCCTTAGAGGCTCTTTTATGAATATTAAAACTGACGGTAAAATGGGTATTATGACTCCAAGACAAAATAGTGAGACTCTTTTCATGATCTCAATTGCTGCTATACGCTCTTTATACATTACAGCAACAAGCCAGGTTACAAATAATATCGGCAAAATAAATATAAGCCGAATACCCATAGCGGTACCAAGTAACATTCCTGAAAAAAACATAGTTGAGTTCCGAAGCAACTTGCCTGAAAGGTATCTGCTTGTCAGAAAAACGAATGAGGCAAATATAAAAAGATTAGAGAGCGGAAACGGTTTTACCGATATATTGACCTTATAGAAGGTAAGATTTGTAATAAATATCAGATAGGCAATAACGGCCATACGATAGTTTTTTGAAAATTTATACACCCAATAAATGAGAAGGAGGCCGGCAGCAAAAACAGCCGCCGCCGACAAAGACCTTGCCGCAACAATGTTGAAACCAAAAAGCTTCATCCACGCGCCGTAGAAATAATACAAGAGCGGCTGATTATGGGCATTTATATCCAATATGGGAATACGGCCATTGATCACCTCTTTGCTGACTACAAGATAACCGCCTTCATCGCCGTCAACAAATCTATAAAAAACACCGAGGACAAGAATAACAAAATGTCCAGCAATAAGGCCGGCCAACAATATTTTCTGTTTTACGTTCATAGCATCCCTCAATTGCGCAATGCTGTCACCAGATACTAAAAGGATATACCGGACTTATAAAAAGTATTCGTATAACTGTCAGAAACGATAGAACACCTGTAAAATATACAACGCCCTTCAGCAGACTGTCCCTTTCGAGACAAAAAGAAAGAATTAAAAATGGGAAAAGGCCATAGAACATTCTTAACAGGCCGTTATAATTATCCCATTGCGATGGAACAGTAAATACTGCAAGTAAACAATAGGCTGCAACTATATAATAAAAAAGATGTCTCAGGCTTAACGATTTCCTTGCTATAATTATTGAGAGTATAGCAAAATAAGAGAAGACAATCAGTGTGCTGAGCTGCCTGCCAATTTGTTTGATGTCGTGAAACTCTATTGTTTTTATGTAACCAATAATCCCTGAAAACGGGATGAAGCTTATCGCCTCTGCAGAGGTTGTCATAGGCGCATTTCCAAGTTTAGCAGTAACAAAGAGCTGCCATAGAAAGAATGGCACTAAACAACTCATCAATAAAACGATACGTTTTAATTGCCTCTTGCATTGATAGTCCCAAATAAGCAGAGGTATGAAAACTATTATAGAGTCTTCCCTTGTAAGAAATGAAAGGGCCATAAAAACCACGGTAAGAAGAAGATTTTTGTTTATGTAAAAATAAATAGCAGCAATTATCAAGGCTATGCTAAGAGGCGATGGCAAATCATATTGTATGGTCATAATAGAACTTGGAGATAAACCGTAAAACAAACTCCACATAGGATTTACTGAGTATTGTTTTAATATGAGAATCAAAAAATACATACCAATAGCCAATGCCAATAAGTTGACTATGTAGAGTGTATAGGGAAGCAGGCTTTCTTTTCCAAAGGCAAACAAACGGGCAGTTAAAGGATATAAAATGCGCTGCTGGCGATATGCATTTTGAAAATACCCCTTATTCATGAATGGATCCATAGCAACATAATAATAGAATTGGCCGTCATATCCGCCTTTATCATCAAAGATTACCATGCCTTTTTGAAAATATTCAGGGGCCACGCCTTCTTTTTCATTCTGACTTATGCGCATCATACTGGATAGATTATATTCATAAGGCTTTATTGAATACATGACAAGCGCATGCACCGCTACAAGAGTGATTACAATTGGCAATAAGAAATTTCTCATAAACTTCCGCCCTTCCATCCCTGAAAAAATTCATAAAGCGCTTTAAATTCGTCTTTTATTTGCGGCAATGGTTATCTCGGCGGGGTTGCTCACAATACTAATTATATAAAATTGATATGCATAGGAGGAGCAGCGTTCGGCGCCGTAATGTCCACACTGTGTTGTTTTATATCCCAGAGGAATTCATTTACCTTATGCTGGAGGCAAAGCGAACCGCACATTGTTCTTGCATCAAACTTTTCAGACGCAATGAGATTTATTACCTCCCAATACCTCTCCCCTTTCCACAGTTCCTTGAATGAGGTATCCGCAATGTTGCCTATATGATATTTTTTATATTTATCATTGAACAACATACCGCACGGCGCAATAAGGCCGGAACCTGAAAACTGCATAATAAACGGCGGACCGTAGCATCTTGAATAGGCACGTTTGCCGCCACTCAAAATCTTTGACCATTTTGCCTTAACAAGATAGCTGTCCGTTGAATAAGTCTCGGCCTCTTTCAACACATCAACCATATCATTATACTTTGAATAATCAACCCCAATGCTTCCGAGCTCGTCATCGCTGCAATGTTTAATCACAAGATAGTCAACACCTAATTCTTTGCCCAATTTTGACAAAGGGATAATCTGGTCTGCAAATGCAGGCAGCAATACCATTTGCAGGCCGATGGTAACATCCAATTTATTTTTCCTCTTTATCCTCACACTCTCTTTTATTGTCTTTATAACCTTGAAATATGCCTCTTCTTCGCACACATGGATTTCTTTATATCTCTTGGCGTCTGCTGCGGAGATATTAAACCTAATGTAAGTAAGCGCAGGGAGTATATCCTCCAACCTCTCATCTTTGAGCAGATAACCATTGGTGCCCAATGCCATATCAAGGCCGTTAGATTTTCCTCTTAGAATGGCGTCATACAGATGCGGACTGCATGTTGATTCGCCGTCGCTTACAAAGCTTATTGCCTTAACACCAATCTCAGCGGCGTCATCAAGGAATCTGAATATGACATCTTTTGTCATCCGCTTTATATCATTCGCCTGAAGCATGCCGTAACAATATGTGCACTTATACGTGCATGCCCTCGTTAAAGAGCAGTCAATGGTTATCGGGGCGATCCTTTCACCCCGGAGCCAGGCGTCAACACGGTCTTTATGCCATGCAAGTTTATGTCCGTCAAGAATTATGTTTTTCATAGGTCTTGATTACACAGATTGTAGAATACGATTACACCGATTAAGACATCTGTGTAATCTGCCTTTTTAATCTATGTAATCGGAGATTGTGGTTTTTCAACAATCTCTCACTTCTTTCATTTTTAAAGCAGTCACAGAATCGGGGGCAATGCGCTTATCCACCTTTTTGCCAAGATATACGGAAGCCATTACCGTAAGATAGCCCCGCATCACACCCAGAAGCGATTTCAGGGTTGTGGCCTTTGATCCGCCTGTACTCCGCCTTTTTAATATATATGGAACTTCAGCATACATATAATCGTTTTTTAGGCATTTAATCAGGAGCTCTGTCTGATAAAAGAAACCTTTGGCCTTTAAGTCAATGTTATCCAGCACGCATTTGCGATACATAACGGTCCCGTTCATGTAATTGAGCAGCATACCGAATGACAGATTGATGATCCCCTTATAAAGTTTGGAAAGCATTCTCCGTTTAAATGACCTTACACTCGTATTATATACAAACGGTATTACAACATCAACATGGCTCATAAGAGGCATATAGCGCAGGATTTCAAAGGCGTCATTTTCCCCGTCGCCGGGAACCATGGTTACAATCTCTCCCTGAGATTTCTTTATGCCTTCCCAGAAAGACGCCCCTATGCCTTCCGGCTTATCGTGGCTTATCAATTTGATAAAAGAATATTTTTTGATAAGCACTTCTACTGCATTCCCGGTGCTATCCGTGCTTCCGTCATTCATAACAATAATCTCGCCGGAAACTCCAACCCTGTCAAACGACTCTATTACATTCTCCACCGCCTTTACGATATTTTTTTCTTCGTTCAGAGCCGGCATAATAACGGTTATTTTGTAATCACATTTCATTCCTGTTTACACCCTGAAATATCCGGCTTTTGTGTCTGTAACCCACTCTTTTACCAATTTGTCAAAGTCAACTTTTTCTGTTTCATAAGGGTCGTATATTTTCATATCTATTAACTGCATTATTTTTTTATCATCTTCATCGCAACAGTGCGACGGACCAAGAAATTTGAAGTAATTACTAACCCCTGTTGCAATAAATTTAACATTCAAGTTCTGATGCGCCACATCATTCCGTATCTGCTCTAATGAACGAAAAGCAAGAAAATTTACAATGGAATATACTATGGGTATTAAACCGGTCATTGCCATTCCGGCCGCTATGCCAACGATCCCTTGCTCCATAATGCCGACATTGAAAATCCTGTCAGGGAATTCCATCTTAAATTTATCAATGGCTCCAAATCCCATATCGCAAACAAGCAGCATAATCCTCTCGTCCTTTTTTGCATAGGGGATAATCTTGTTGACAATATCTTTTCTGTAATTTGCTGCGCTATTCAAAACGACACCCCATGTTTAATTCGTCTTCTGTCGGCAAACGGAAGTGAAATTTAGGAATATTTTCCATGCACAACAAACCGTACCCTTTAACGGTGTTTGCTATCAATACCTGCGGTTTGTCAAGCGCACTGCTCTTTATCCACCCTTCTATGATAGAAACCATTTTTTCAGGATTATGTCCATTGCACGTCTTTACTTCAAACCCAAAGGCCTTCATTTTTTGCTGCAAATCAAACCTTTTCCCTTCCACGGTCAATACATCCTCTATAAAATCCATAGCCTGCAATCTGTTATGATCTATGATAACCGTCAAATTTGACAGTTTATACTTTGCTGCAAATTGAACCGCTTCCCACATAGACCCTTCCTGCATTTCGCCGTCTCCGACAACACAGTAAACCCTGTACTTCTTACCCTGTACTTTTGCTCCAAATGCAATGCCTACGGCGATGGGCAGTCCGTGACCAAGAGCGCCGCAGCTTGCCTCTATACCGTGTTCTGTGCTTCGTTCCGCGCATCCTGATAAAAAACTTCCTCTATAAAAATTCTCCCAGTCTTCCCGCTGAATATACCCTCTGTCTGCAAGAATGGCATAAAGTCCATAACAGCCGTGGGCCTTAGAAAACACAAGCCGGTCTCTTTCTTCCCACTGCGGATCACGAGAAAGATTCATGGTGTGATAATAAAGCGCTGTTAAAATATCAACGCAGGAAAGGGATGGAGCGATATGGCCTGCCTTATTTTGGACGGCGATTTTTACCAGATCCTTGCGCATCGCATTTGCTTTTTTATATAACTGGTTCGCCGGTAATTCAGCCAGCGCCTTTACTCTGGGAGAGCCTCCCGCGCTAATGTTTTTCTTTATTGATTTCCTATTCATGCATTATTTCCATTTTAGATAAAATTCACATGTCCTGATGGGTGCTGCAATTCCCATAGATACCGGTTAATCTCATCCATCCTGCAGTTCACCCTGCATTGTGATGTATTCAAATCTGACCCCACCCACTGCATGGATTTTCTTCTCAGATCACCTTCCCATATTTCCTGAAAGGTATTTTGATAAATATTCCCGTATAAAAATCTCTCATCGCCAAGATAGGCGCTGCATCCCCACACATTGCCTCCAGCATCTATATACGACCAGAAAGGCAATGCCAAACACCGCTCATAATTCCTTTTAGCATCATCCCATTTTTTCATGGTATGCTCGCGAAAAATAACCTGAAAATCTTTTGTGTTCATACTGCGCAGGGTTTCGCCAAGATTCATATATTCGCTATAGCGAAAATCCTTATATACTTGGGTGCGGCTGAAAGAATGTTGAGAATAGGGCTTGATAACAAGATAGTCCACTCCGAGTTCCCTTGCCTTTTCCGCCAAAAGCGCGGCCTCATGCCAGTTTTCCGGCAATAAAATCATCTGCATGCCTATGGCGCACTCCAGATTATTTTCCCTCTTGAATTTTAGAGCCTCGCCAATATTTTTTATGACTTTGTCAAAATCCTCGGCGCGGGTTCCGTGTATCTTTGCATAGGTTTCTTTTGTTGCGCCATTGATGCTGACTTTGATCCATGTAACCGCCGCAAGGGTCTGCTGCATAAGTTTTGGGATAAATACCACCCCGTTTGTCGTAAGAGCCACATCAATGCCTGCATTTTTTGTATGGAGGATAATCTCTCCAATATCCTTGTGCAGCAGAGGCTCTCCTTCTCCAGCATACATAATGCTTTTTATTCCAAGCCGCGCCATTTCAGAGAGCCTTTCCTTCAATACCTTTTTATCCAGAAACCGCTGCTGATATTCCATATAGTCAAGGGCGCAATAGGTGCAGCGGTGATTGCATGTGCCCGATGTTGCTATCTCGGCGTAAATGGGATAAACCATTTCCCCTGACAACCAATTATTCACCCTCGGAATATGATATATCAATTTATGACTGTCTATTCTATATTTATCCATAACAAACCGCCTTGTTGGATTTAAAAATACTCTGGAAATTATTTAAGAATGGTATTGATAAATTCCAGCAATTCAAATTTCTCAACCGATTTTTTATTGCAGACAATCTGAACAGCAATGGCCCCTGCGACATTCCCGATAAAAGAGAGCATATCAAGCGGCATACCTTTGGCATAACAGGGAGCGGTATAGGCAAAAAAGGCGTCCCCCGCGCCCACCGTATCAACAACTCTATGAGAAAATATCGGGGTTCTGTTTGCGCTGTTGTGATTTACGCCGAAGGATCCTTTCTTTCCAAGTGTTACAATCAGGCAATCCGCCTTGACGGTGCTCGCAATCTTTTTCGCAACCTGTTCAATGTCAGTGTGTTTCTCCTGCGCCGATAATCTAAGTTCGCTTTCATCAAGGCAAACATAGTCGGGATCATCGTATCTGGTTATCAGATTATAACCCACATTGGCTGCGTTTGTCTGCGCATTTACGGCAAATATCTTTGCATGTGTTTTGATAGTTTCTATGATGTTATTGGTAATAAACCCATGTCCAAAATTAGAAACCATAACCAAATCATATTTGGGAACTTCTGCCGCAAGATAGTCAACAACTTCCGCCTCTAATTTTCCTGTGATAAAATCATCGTTCATGTAACATACTTCAAATAATTTTTGATTCAGATACTCATGGATGTATCTCTTTTTTATAACAGATGGCCCGTCATCTCTATAAAAAAACTTCGACTTAACATTTGATTTAAGATTTTTTGTGATGAAATCTTCTCTTGAATCTTCACCGCCCAAAAGCGACACCATCTGAACATTATCGCATAATCCGGCAATATGATTGGCAACAGCAAATGTCCCGCCCGCAAAAACCTCGTGAGACAAATATTTACTGACAACAAGATTCGCCTTTGAAGATTTCCCAAGCGACTCGCAATAGTGGTACTCATCAATAATGCCGTCGCCAATAACCATCACTTTTAAATTCTTTAAAGCGTTTATTCTGTCCGCAATATCTGAAAAGTTATACTTGCCCTTAAAATCGTTTAAAAACTTTTTGGTCTCTTCAGGATATGGATCCAAAAAATTATTTATAATATGCGACGAACTAAAAGAAAAACCCTCGGTTTCAATAATGCGGCACTTATCGGAATAGAACTCCTTTTCTTCCTGAAAGAGTCTTTCATGTATCTTTCTGTCTTTTTCGTGAGCGGCCTGGCCTTTTGCAAAAATATCCGGATGTATCATCTTAATACATTCAAATGGAACCTCATTATCCACAAGACACACATAATCAACCTGCTCAAGAGATGCCACATTTTCCACCCTGAACGCCTCCGGAAATATCGGCCTTCCTGGACCTCTATGCACATCCTTATCTTTAATGACCGACACAATCAAGACATCGCCGAGCCTCTTCGCATGGTTCAGATGTTGTATTATGCCAGGATGAATAAGGTCGAAGACGCCATGGCTTTGCACAACAACTTGTCCAGCCTGCTTCAAGGCCTTCACTTTATTAACCACCTCGTCCAGTGTTAATATTTTATTCATTTTCTTATCTTTCACCTGAAAATCCCCCTCACCCTAACCCTCTCCCGCAAGGGGAGAGGGAACTTAAGAAGGTTCCCCTCCCTTGACGGGAGGGGAATGAAACACCCTTAATGGGTGTTTCATGGGAGGGTGATAGATTTTCATCCCCCTTTGTGCCAAAAAGTTCATCGCAGTCTCATTTTTGGAAATATTGATTTATAAGCTTTGTTGATGAAAAAACAATTTCGTGAGTGTAACGCATCTCCGCGCCTATTTCAACTAAAACCGCTTGCTCTTGCTGGAGTTTACCTGTCTTATCATCTTTATTTTCAAATTCCTGTCCTTTAACATAGATATGCGGCCTCAGCAGCCGTAAGGTTTCAACCGCCGTAGGCCATTTGTTAATTGCCACATAATCAACACATTCCAGAGCCGCAATAGATTCCGCCCTGAGGGTCTGGTTGTAAACAGGGCGGCCATCTCCCTTATCAACATAGATATCGGGAGATATTGTTACCACCAAAACATCACCCATTTTCTTTGAAGCCTGAAAATATTTTATATGACCAGGGTGCATAAGATCAAAACATCCGTGGCATAAAATAATCTTCTTGCCTTTAGATTTAAGCCCCTGAAGTTTCATGGCTAATTCTTCCATCTCTAATATTTTCATAATATCCTCTGATATTGATTGCACAGATTTTTTATCACAGATTACACAGATTAAAAATCGGTGTAATCAAAGACTAATTTATTAGTCGTTTTACCTGACAACTCTTGTTGCCAAAATTGACTAATAACCCAACCTTTAGATTAGATGCTTTTAAATAAGAAAGCACCTGATATTTGAAGACATCAGGAATATTACCTGCTAATGCCTTAATTTCAACTATGGCCTCGTTTTCAACAACCAAATCCATAACCAGATAACCAACTTTGTTATTCTGGTAATACACCTCAAATCTTTTCTCTGTTTCAAATTTTAACCCTTCTTGATTGAAAGCAAACTTTAAAGCCGTATGATATATCTTTTCATTAAATCCTGGTCCCAATTCCGAGTGAACTCTATAACAACAAGCTATTATTCGTTCAGTAAGTGGGTCTCTATTCTTCATCTGTGTAATCTGCTTTTATTATCTGTGTAATCAGGCTGTTGATGACTTTTTCAACAGCCTTTTAAGGCAGTCCACAGTGCAGGTATAGTATCTGCATGTTTTCCTTTTATATAAAAACTTATTCCCCCGTCAGCTACAGTTCTTACAAGCATTGTCTTCCATGGCCTGAAATAATATGCCGGATTATTTCTTGGAGGCTCTTCTCTAAAATCCTCCGGTAAGTCATAGAGGTCGCAAACTAAAGTAGTAAAATGTTTGATAACCTTACCCTCTTGATGAGCCACATTCCTTGCCATACTCAATGCCTTGAGAAAAACCTCGGGCGCCATGACAGAACTGCCAAAATTCATAACAACGCCACCCTCAAGTTTTGAGACCACATTGGTAAACTTAAGAAAATCAACATATGATAAGGCGCCTGTTGCAGCGCCGTCAAAGTTTGGATGTTCATGGATAATATCATATCCAATGCCAATATGAATAGTAGCAGGTATATTTAATCTATAACAAGCTGCAAGAAGACTAATATTTTTGTACGGAAAACCCCCTTCATGGATAGCTTTGCCTATACTCTTTCCCATACCGCCAGAATTACCATTTTGATAGGCCTCATTGACAATATCATTTATCCGGCCTGTTTCTTTCCACAAGCCAAATTGCCCTTCTTTTATATAACGGGCAACGCTTTCTGTGGTAGCGCCAATAAGCGCAAACTCAAAATCATGGATTGCCCCGGAGCCGTTCATTGCCAGGCAGGAAATATAACCTTTCTCCAGCATATCAATAATATATCTCTGCACGCCTGAGCGAATGACATGCCCGCCAAGCATCATGATTACAGAACTGCCCGTTTCATTAGCTTTTTTGACGGCAAGTGATATATCGCATAAACAAGGATACGAAAAAGAATGTTCAGCCAGTTTTTTTACAACTGAAACATCTAAATCATGGATACGCGCATTGAGGGGCAAAAGTTGCAGATTAGTTCTATCAAAAGTCATATACAATATTAACCCTATTATAAAATATTTCTTGCTGCTTTACTATACACTGCCTGTGGTGGTGGAAAACCTAATATACATCCCCAACCTGCTATAATTTTAGCCGTATAATAAAGCGATCTGGAATTCAATGAATATCTATTCCCGGAAAGTTTAATCTGCCTCATAGATAAAAGCCTTTCAAGGCGGTTTAATAGCATATCATCCACGCCATATAAAGATTCAATATCTGATATCTTCAACTGCTTTGCGTTATATATTTCGTAAAGTATTCTGATACGTCTGGCTGTTTCGCTCATGTTGAATATATGAAAATAGCTGTACGCCAGGGCATTATAAACGGCCAATCCATAAATCACAGCCCACGTCAACTCATAAGATGCTGCCGTTAGTTGACTAAGATATACAAACCATCCGGCTATCCCCATTGGTATATGGCCGATTACTAAACATATAAGCACCACAAGTTGATTTGATACAGCCGCCCGTCTCAACCTGGCTATTCGTACGGCTATCATCTGCAGAATAAGCATCAAAAGAGGCGTGCATGCTAACAATATTAAATATTTTATCATGGGGGTATATGTTTAGAATGTTCTAACCTCTGCCAGTAGGCAGGCCAAGCATCTTACGTAATAATATAAAGCAATTAACCAGAGCAATACCTCGCCGTGTTATGCTAATGTGGCCATTTGATTCAGCTATTAATTCCGCCTCTAACAATTCCTGGATACGGGGCTGTAAAAGAGCCTTTGTGCTGAAATAACCTGACAAATCATCGTATGATAAACCCTTTTTTTCAGAATCACCTATAATTAACGATAACGCAAGCGAAGGAGATACTGCTTCCACTGCCGGATAACTCAGAATATAACCTGCTGAAATAGCAAAGTGGAGCAAATAAACCGCTAACCAGCCAGCCCGAGAGACATTCATTACATCCGCTATAAAACCAAACCAATTGAAACCGGTAATAATAACACCAGCTATACCTGGAACAATAATAAAAATAATAAGTAAAGCAACAGCGCGATTACGCGGACACCACCAACGCCAAATAAATATATGCAAACCTAAACAAATAACGAAAATCACGATACTTGCCAATAAGATTTTAAAACTCATCTTTGCTTTCCTTATCTATATGCAATGCGCAAAAATAACTCATTATTATTTGTAATTGCTTTTGAATAATCTCTAAATAGTCTTTCTGAACAACCACGCATAAAAAAAGGTAGATATGTAAGAACGGCCTCTCTCTTCCTTATGACGTAAAAAACTGCTAAGCAGATATAAAATGAAAAATAGGGGCTTTAATATTCTAAATCTAACCACCCATCTGAAATTTTTATATAACCATGGATAACGTATAAAAAAATATGCCAAATGCTGGAGGTTTACAATCTTTTCTTTATCCTTAAGTGATAAAACGCTTTCCTTCAAAAATGATTTAGGCATATCTTTGAAAGTGTAATCCGCTTTTAAATACCCTTTCTCAATACAGTAATTGGTAAGCTCTGTATTTGGAAAAGGCAAGAATAATGAACAAAATGGCTGTTGTGTCCCTGCCTTTTGATTTAATTCTATCGTTTTATACGCATCTTCAAGTGTTTCCTCCGGCAAACAAAACATATTGGATGTCTGAACCTGCATTCCATATTTGCGTGCAATCTGCCCACATTCAATAAGTTGCCTATCTGATATTTTTTTATTCAATATTTTTTCTCTTATTACTTCATTTCCTGTCTCGACCCCGAAGCTTATTGTGCGGCATCCTGCTCCAGCCAGCATCTTTGCCAGCTCCTCAGTCATTAAATTGGCCCTTGTAGTGCACATAAATGGATAACCTATTTCCTTTTTATAAATATCCAGAAAGTGTGCAAGCCACTTTTTATTTGCAGAAAAAAGATCATCAACAAAAAATATTGATTCCACAGGGTGTTTCCGGCGTATATTTGAAATTTCACGGATTAGGTTATCGGGGTCTTTATATCTCAAGTATTTATTATGGCTATCCTTAAATATATTTTGGATTTGCCCATTGTAACAGAAACTGCAATTATATGGACACCCCCTGCTCGCAATAAAACGTGGGACAGTATCCTTTGCCATAACGGGATAACGGGTAAAATAAGGGGTTCTATCTTCAATAATATCAGAAGAGTAATTATAAAAATCTGCCCGTCCTGTAGAACGGGCAACTCCGTTTTCATCCTTATACGCTAAACCCTTAATTAAAGACAAATCGCTTTTACCCTCATCCAATGCACGGCATGTTTCCACTAAAACATTTTCCCCATCACTGTTGCACACCAAATCAACACCCTGTACCGCCAAAATCTCTTCGGGATAAATTACAGCGTGAATACCTCCAACTATTATCTTAGTTGTTGGCAGTTTTTGCCGCAGCTTTTTAACCGCTTCTACCATCCATAAATGCTCGGTAGACATCAAGGAAATGCCGACCAAGTCTGGCTTAAGTTCATAAACAGCCTCACTCGGTTCCTTCTCCAATGACCATACTATCACCTCACAGTCAATTCCATGATGTCTGAGGTATGTCATAATGGCCAATATCCCAAAACTTGGAGATGCAAATTGCTGAACTAATACTATTTTCATACAGCGCCTTTTATTTAGATAAACCCCTTATGAGTTCAACCATATTGGAAACAAATCTATCAGGCATCCTTCTGAGTATTCCATATGCTATACAATACAAGACAGATATACAAATACTTTCCGGCGGCATGCGCAAAAGAGTGGCCTTTATAATTTTATCAGCCACCCTGTCATATCTTGGAACAAACCATGAGCCGTCTCCGCTCATATGTCCAAGATGAACCGTCATCAAATGTACACGTTTATGCCAGAGAAGTCTTAAAGAACGAAGCGCCATATCTAAATAAGCTTTTGAAGCAGGATAGGCAACCTTATTCCCCTTCGATGGAGGAAGCCATGCGCTTATTGATGAGATTCCTACCAGCATACCGCCACATGATATCAAATAATCTTCAAATACCTCCAGTGTATGGACAAATCCATCAATACCTGTACGATTTACCTTTGTAAATATATCAAACATTAATTTGCCGTCATTGCCTACATCTGAATCAATGACTGCCGCGTTAAAAATAACACAGACAGGTTTGTCTTCGCACATACCAATTATTGACCGCATAATATTTACAGACGACGATTCCCCTATGTCTGCCTGTATATATTTAAATCGTCCGGTTTGCCGCCATGTTAAAATATCATTTATAGCATTTTCCGATGTTCTTCCAATCCCAACTACTCTCAAGCCATTCTTTAAACAACTGTTTACCAACGAGGCTCCAAGTCCACGTGAGGCACCCACAATTATATAAAACATGTCTTGCATACAGTTTTAATATATCAATATTGAAAAGGAATTGCTGCCGGAGGTTTTTACTATCTTTTAATTTTTAAGGCGTCAATTATATGTATGGTTGCCATACTCAGGATATTGTTAAGATTTAAATCCATTACCGCATTATGCTCAATATTTGCAAGAAAGCAGCACGCCTCACAATCCTTATTTTCCTTACATTTATTCAGCGCCCCTTTCAAACCCAGGTTTTTAATGTTGGGGGCATCCTGGTCGTTATGTGCCCAACAGGTAACTACCCTGCCATCAGCATCAATCTGGTATTTCAGTTTACCATGATAACAGGAAAAGAGCCCCAGCCCTTTTGTATAATCTCTGTCCTCGCTCGTAAAATATCTTATGTCGTATGAAGCAGGCCAATGTATTGCGCTTTTTAAAACAGTATCGGCATAATAAATCGGGTATCCCTGTTTTTTAAGATCGTATATTTTTTTAACCGTACTTCTTATCTCTTTATCAGTCATTCTAATCTCATTGTTTAAATCAGTATAGTTATAGAGTATGCTGTATTGAACCCTGAAATCCATCTCTTTTCCAAGCCTTGCCAAATATTCCATATTATTTATATTATCTTTTGTAAGAGTAGCTGAAACTACCATCGGTATTTTATATTTTTTACCAATCTCAATTGCCGCTATCGCTTTTTTATAACTGCCCTTACCTCTGTGTTTATCATTACTTTCCTCTCTGCCATCCATACTTATACACAGATTGTCTAAACTCTTTAACTCATTTATCCTCTTAGGAACGAGGGTTCCGTTACTATTTAAACTCACATAAAATCCTTTAAGTTTTGCATAATTTAATATCTCGCCGAAATCCTTACGGAGAAGTGATTCACCGCCATGCAGGGTTAATATCCTGGTCCCCATTCCTTTTAATTCATCAATAATCTCAAGTAGTTGCCTAGTGGTAAAATCAGGAATACCTTTACGGTTGCCATAATCTCCATAACAATAATCACATTTAAAATCACATGAATTGTTGGTCACCAGAACAACAAACAATGGCTTATCTACCTTAAAAAGACGACAATAAGCAAGGCTTGTTAAAAACCGCATCCTGTTAAATGCTGATTTAATCGGCGTATTCTTATAACGTGGCAGCTTGGACAAGTATTCTAAAATGCCTTCATCGTTCTCAAAACCATCCCATTTCATAGTATCTCCTAAATCTAACACCCGATAATCAGTACTACTATTGACAATCTTAAGACACTTCTATACAAATCGCACATATTCAAAAAAACCACCCTACCTTTTCAAAGGCGCCCAAAGCCTGAAATTATTAACCTTTTTCAATATTATCCGTTTCATATAATATCTATTCCAGTCTTTCTTATGAAAAATAGCATGAAGCGCCCTGGGAATAGCACTGCTAATATAGAAATTTTTTATTTTAAACAAACGATAAAATTTAACATATAAAATAAAACGAATGAACCACTTGGGAAAAAAAGAAAAATAGTTCAGCCAAAAATTAATATCGTGGTATGCGTGGACTTTTTTGATACCGTAAGACATTCTGCCGTGCTCAATATTTTCAATATCACTACCTGTAATAATGCCTAATTCAGCAGCGTATTTAGTAATCTGGGCCTTTGGATAATAAGTGAGCCAATATACACTAACAAGGCTCGGACGGTTTTCGTTATAAAAAGCCAATGCATCAAGCATATCTTTTTCGGTTTCTCCAGGAATGCCAAAAATCTGGTCGCATTGAAGCGTTATGCCTCTGGAGCGTATAATCTCTATAGCCTTTGCAACTTTTTCACGGCGGATGGAGCGTTTCAGGACCTTTTTAGAGATATCTTCGTTTAATGATTGCACTCCCATAGCTACATACCAACAATTGGCATCTCGCATCAGATCAGCCAATTGCGGTGTAACCAGATTTGGATACACGGAAACAAGAAACGGAAGTCCTATCTTTTCTTTATATAAAGAAAGAAAACGCTCAACCCACTTGAAATCCAAACCAAAACATTCATCAACAAACACTACGAAAGAAGGAGAATAATTTTTTTTAGCCCATGCCAACTCGTCAATTATATTTTCAGGAGAACGATGACGGGATCGTTTTCCCTTTATTTCGTGGTTCAAATAATCATTTATGCAATAAGAACAAATAAAAGGACAACCCCTGGAACACTGAACAAAATAATGAGATTTCATAGAAGGATCAACATCATAAAAAAGGGACTTATCAGGGAAAGGAAGTTTATCCAATTCATCATTAATAGTATGCCTTGAAAAATTACCTACCATACGGCCGTTTTGCTTATATACTACTCCATCTAAAACAGGCGACTCACCTGCCAAAATGGAGTCAAGATTTTGCATATATGCCAATGTTGAATATTCACCTTCTCCAATACACAATGCGTCTACCTGCGGATAAGTTAATGTTAATTCAGGCAGCAACCCAGCATGCACACCTCCGACTAACACCTTTATATCAGGATTTAACCTCTTAACCTCTTTCGCAATAGACATATTAATCTGAAAGGTGTCTGTCAATAAAGATAATGCCAATACATCCGGCTTTTGTTCACAAATTTCCATGGCAGTCTTTGTATAAAACTGATTATATAGTTTATCAGAAGAATCGAAGGCATAATAATCCACAAGATTCTTATAAACCAAGGCCGTCTTTATATTTGCACTTTTGAGCACCGCCGAAATATATTCCAGCCCGAGTGATTCATAATCGTTATAATAAAATAGAACAAACTTTTGCGTTTTATTGCCTGACATCTTGCTCTTTTTTATCCTTTTTTATATTGTGTCAATAACTTACCCTGAAATTTCCACTTTATTAACCATAATAGCCTTTTACAGTTGACCATAATAACTTCAAATACGCACCTAATGTAGTATGTAGACATCCACCACTTTGGCGGAAGTTCTAACCATTTAGTTCCTCCCCCTCTAATGGCATTTTTTATAAGCGTCCAAAAACGTTTTGGCTGTAAAAAATACAACATATTGGCTTGTATAACATCCATGATTATCTCTTCTTTAGTTGACCCTTGTGGATAATACGGCAACGGATGTTCAAATGGCTTTAGAGATGTTAAAACCCCTGTGGGATGAAAATTCTCCCAAGCGCCAACTATATTTAAATTATTTTCTTTTTTCGCAATATCATATAATCTGCTTCCAGGATAAGGAGTGGCATTGTTAAATCTTGCTTTTGAAACATCCAATGAGATTGCCAAATTAAGTGATGCGACCCTATCGGCCCTGGTTTCACCGGGAAGCCCATAAATAAAAACAGTATCTACACCAAAACCATACTTTTTAGCCAGATTTATTCCATTGACAATATCCTGTACAGTTTCTTGTTTATCAATCATCTTCATCAGTTCTTCGCTTGCAGTTTCCACACCAAAAGCCAATCCTGTAAAATTAGCAGCCTGAAGTCTTTGCAATAAATCATCATCCACGCAGTCCCCGCGGGTTACCATAGTAAACTCTGCCTTATTGTGCAATCCTTTATCAATAATACCTTGGCAGAGTTCATAAATCCTTTTCTTATGAATAGTGAAAATATCATCAAAAAACATAATATTAGAAGGGGCATATCTATCTACTAATGTTTCAATCTCCTTAATCACTTTATCAGTGGCTCTGTAGCGATACTTATTGCCGTTGATTGCACGTTGGCTGCAAAAAACACAATTATAAGGACAGCCCCGTGACGAAATGATAAAACCCATATCATAAATTTTCGAGTCAAATAGATGGTACGGAATATCCGGCAAAAGGTTAATATCAATTAAAGGCGCCATTGGTTTATGTATAATCTTACCACTGTCTTTAT
The DNA here is from genome assembly GCA_030690165.1 of Deltaproteobacteria bacterium. Classification (NCBI taxonomy): domain Bacteria; kingdom Pseudomonadati; phylum Myxococcota; class Myxococcia; species Deltaproteobacteria bacterium. The sequence continues at coordinate 40,336 of JAUYHF010000027.1, forward strand.
AAGAACATGATAAAATATCTTTAAACCCCAACCCGTTCTTATGGCTATTAACTATTTGTTCAATTACCGGTTCAGCCTCTCCCCTGACCACAAGGTCAATTGATGGCTTGCTAATCACCTCCTCTGGCGCCACAGTTGGATGAATACCTCCGAATATAATTGTTGATTTGGGATATAGAGACTTAATTAAATTGGCGAGTTCATAGCCACGGCCAACATTTGGAGTCATACAACTAATGCCAAATAACTGCTCATCATTATCTGTGATATCTTTAATGTTTTCTGGTGTTATCTTTTTAACCTCTTCATCTATTATCTCGACACTGCAATTTCTTTCCATTAAATATGCTGCAAGATAACCAAGCCCCAAAGGAACACTTTTAGTCACCAAAAAATCAAATGGCCCCAGCACTTTCTTTTCTTTCGGATTTATAAATATTATATCGGACATACATTTTTCTCCCTTATATCTCCTTTATTTAGAATGAACCCTTCCGCCACACATGTTACCCCAAAAAACCAATTATATTTTCTAAAATTCATTTCAAAAGCATTAACTGCTTTGAGCAAAAAGTTGGCAAGAGGAGACACCGGTTTCATATCCGAAGTATCGGATGTTTTAAATTTTCGTAATAACCACACCAGAGGATAAATACCTCCATATATGTAGTAAATATCGGTAATATTAAAATCTGCATTGGTAAGTAAGCTTTGCAACTCTGTAATCTCATATCTTCTGTGATGTCCAAGATAAACATCGTGAGAAGACCACAAACTTTGAAATGCAGGCACAGTAATGAAAAAATAATTTTTGCCGGATGAAGCTCTTTTAATTTGAATAAGCAAGTCCAGATCGTCTTCTACATGCTCCAAAACATCCATCATTATCACCAGAGAATGTGAAATATTTGATGGAATTTCATTTGTTTTTTCTGATGGGGCATGCCTTGATAAGATTATCTCTTTATCAGTATATCCAGTATCCACGAGACAAATATTGTTTATGAATTGAGCATAATTTTTGTATAGTTCATTAGAAAAAAAACCGGAGCCGGCTCCAATGTCAATTACGTTAAACTTTTGCCTTTCCAATTTGTATAACTTCTCTATATATCTAAAAAGTGGTATCTTTTTTGTTTGATAATACCAATGAATATCTGGATTAACGCCGCTTTCAATCTCTTTCAAGTCCATAATGGTAAGATTAATATACAATCCTTAAATTAAAATACCTGCCAATGGGTTCAATGATAGATTTTAGTTCATCCTCACTTCTTTCTTCTAAATTTGAAAAATCAATTTTAATCTCATTTATATTCATTTCAGAACATTCATAAAAATTTATTAGCATATCTGTTAAAAAGGCATGCATTGCCTTTGGATTAGCTTTTTCATATATACCACATAAATCAATTATTGCTTTATCTCCCTTAACTGTTAATATTCCTTTGAATTTCTCTATATAAATAAGAGAATCTATAAAATCCCTGAATGGCTTAATCCACATGTATGATGCAACCAGTACACAAGAAATAATCCCAGCAATCCGAAAGGTTTTGTTAGTGGCGCCAAAAATAAATAATATTCCTGGGGATAATGCAATAGAAAGTTGAGATAAAAAGGTTTCATAATCTTTATTGAACTTGCGGCATATCTTTTCAATCAATTTAATAACCACAAGAGATAAAATTAAACCTGCCAGAAATCCTAAAATAATCCTAATCTCAATCCCCTCAAACCTATTATACCTTTTTACCCATCTAATCTGTGTGGCAAGTATGATGGATATGAAAAAGATATAAACCCCTGTTTGTTCAATAAATTGTTTTATGCTTTTACCTGCCTGTTCAGAGAATTGTTTTATCCATTCCTTTGCCTGTTCAAAGAATTGTTTTATACCTTCCCTAATTTGGGCCATGTCCATAGACACTCCTCCTATTATCTTTCAGTATTACAACAAGATGAATTTCATGATGTATTCTTATCCACATATCCATTTAAAGAACTCGGCGGCAAAATCTTTTATCAACATGCGCCAATAGCTAATTATACTTATAATTAAAACTTTTTAAGCTTAAACGAGTTTCTTGATAGAGTCAATAACATATTTTACTTCATAATCATTCAATAGGGGATAAAACGGAAGAGATATGGTGCATCTCCCGATAAGGTCTGCCGTTGGGAAATCCTCTGGCTTAAAACCAAAGTTTTCACGGAAATATGTCAACGTATGTATTGCCCTGTAATTAACTGCAGCGCCAATTCCTTTATCCTGCATCTTATGTAAAATCTCATCCCGCCTCTCTGGATCAACCCAAATAGTATAAAGATGCATTGCGCTTTTGCCTTTTATTTCAGGTATCTCAATACCATTTATATCAGATAGCCCTTCTGTATATCTTCCCCAGATTTCCCTTCTCCTCTGCCAGTATTGATCCAGTCTGTCTATCTGTTCTACAAGCAGCGCTGCAGATATATCAGACATATTATATTTCCAGCCAAGTAAAAGCATATCCCAGTGCTGATACCTGTCAGTATAGCGATTTGCTGCATCTTTAGACATGCCATGCAGTCTTAAAATTTTGAGCCTTGCAGCC
>JAUYHF010000028.1 GCA_030690165.1 Deltaproteobacteria bacterium
AAGTCTTACTGCTTCTTCCTTAAACTGCTTATCGTATTTCCTGTTCACTTTCCTTTCTTGCATTTCACACCTCCTTAGGTTATATGATTCTACTATAACCTAACCCTTTGGTGTGTCCACTATTTCGGGGGAGGTGCAAACCTGCTGATGGACGTGCGTGGGTTTATTCAAAAGAACGATTTGAAGAACTCATTAAGGATCATAGGATTACTTTTGGCAAAGACGGTAATAACAAGCCTTGCATTAAGCGTTTCCTAACTGAAGTAGAAGAGTCTAAGATTGTCCCTAAGTCTGTTTGGTTATACGAGGAAGTTGGAGAGAATAGAAACGCACGTCAAGAGGTTAAAAAATTCAATGCTAATGATCCTTTCGCAACCCCAAAACCTGAAAGTCTTATCCATCGCATCTTTACTTTAGCCACAAACCCCGGTGACCTCGTTCTTGATTCTTTCGGCGGCTCTGGCACAAGCGGCGCGGTTGCTCATAAGATGGGGAGAAAATGGATTATGGTAGAGCTTGGCGAGCATTGCCATACCCATTGCCTGCCGCGATTGAAAAAGGTTGTTGACGGCACGGATCAGGGGGGCATCTCGAAATCTGTTAACTGGCAGGGCGGAGGCGGATTCAAATATTACTATCTTGCCCCAAGCCTGCTGAAAGAGGACAAATACGGAAATTGGATCATTGACGAGCGATATAATGCGAATATGCTTGCCGCTGCAATGGCAAAGCATGAGGGTTTTAAATATTCCCCTGATGAACAAATCTACTGGAGGCAGGGCAAGTCAACGGAAAAGGATTACATCTTCACTACTACGAAATTTGTTACCATGGAGTTTCTTGATAAAATCCATGATGAAATGCAGCCGGACGAAAGTTTGCTTATCTGCTGCAAGTCCTTCTCAAAACCGTGTGAGAGCAGACACCCGAATATTACAGTTAAGAAAATTCCGAAGATGCTTTTGGGACGGTGCGAGTTTGGGAAAGAAGATTACAGTTTGAATATAGTGAATATGCCTGTGGAACCCACCCCCAGCCCCTCCCAAGAGGGGAGTAAAGAAAGTCCCCTCCTTGGAGGGGAAACAGGCATGGGTAAAAAAACAAAATTAAGAAAAGAACAACCCAAACTGTTCTGATGAAGAATAAAAAGATACTACCCTACGATCCTAAGCTCAAATCATTGGCAAGAGAATTGAGAAATAACAGCACGTTATCCGAAGTATTGCTCTGGCATCACTTAAAGAAAAAGCAAGTGAGAGGGTATGACTTTGATCGTCAAAAGCCCATTGGCAATTATATCGTTGATTTCTTCTGCAATGAATTGATGCTGGCAATTGAGATTGACGGTCTTAGTCATGAAAACAAAATGGAGGACGATGCTCTCAGGCAATCAAATCTTGAATCTCTTGGAGTAAGATTTCTGAGGTTTTATGATTCAGATGTTAAAGGAAATATGCAGGGGGTCGTTGTTGCAATTGAAGAGTGGATAAGGGTGAATGAACCCGCCCCTAACCCCTCGGATATACACACCCCTACCCCTCTCAAGAGGGGAATTAAAAGTCCCCTCCTCGGAGGGGATACAGGGGTGGGTAAATGAACCGCATTGCAAATTCAATAAAGAACCGTTTGAGTCTTCGTCAGCCACAGGCGGAAAGCCTGAGTATATTGGCTGAGTTGACGGATAAATTAACTTTGAAGAAACCCACCCCTGACCCCTCCCAAGAGGGGACTTTCCTAAAAGAGCAATTGGAAATAGTAAAGAACCCCTATCCTACCTGCACGGACTTTGAGCGTAATTTTCCGTCAATCTGTTTTGCACTTGCTACCGGCGTTGGCAAGACCCGTTTGATGGGGGCATTTGCGGCATATCTATATTTGGCAAAGAGGATAAGAAACTTCTTTGTCCTTGCCCCGAACCTGACAATTTATAACAAACTCATTGAAGATTTTTCCAATACTACCCATCCCAAATATGTATTTCAGGGCATCGGCGAGTTTGTCCATAACAAGCCTGTAATCATTACCGGCGACAATTACAATTCCATAGGTGACCTTTACAAGGAGGAGGAAATAAGGATTAACGTTTTCAATATCTCCAAGATAAACGCAGAGATGAGAGGCGGCAAACTACCCCGCATTAAAAGGCTATCGGAATATCTTGGCGATTCTTATTTTAATTACCTTTCCAATCTTGATGACCTCGTTTTGCTTATGGACGAATCGCACCATTACCGCGCTGACAGGGGCATGGAGGTCATCAATGAGTTAAACCCGATTTTAGGTCTTGAGCTTACTGCCACCCCGCAGGTTGAACGAAGCGGCGGGGCTATCAAGTTCAAAAATGTGGTTTATGAATATTCTCTATCAAAAGCCATTCAGGACGGGTTTGTAAAAGAGCCTGCTGTGGCTACACGAAAGGATTTTGACCCTTCACAATATGCACTTGAAGATTTGGACAGAATAAAATTGGAAGACGGCATCCGCATCCATGAGGATACAAAGGTTGCCCTGGACATATTTGCAAGGGACAACAAAATGTCTATCGTCAAGCCTTTTGTATTAGTTGTTGCAAAAGATACCGACCATGCCAGCAAGCTGAGAGAACTGATTACTTCCAGCGCTTTTTTTGAAGGCAGGTATGCTGATAAGGTTATGGAAATCCATTCTAATCAGACCGGTGAGGAGAAGGACGAAAATATTGCTCAACTGCTTTTATTGGAAAACCCTGACAATAAAATTGAGATAGTCATTCATGTAAATATGCTTAAAGAGGGTTGGGATGTTACAAACCTCTATACCATAATTCCATTGAGAACAGCAGCCTCTACTACATTACGGGAGCAGACCATTGGCAGGGGGCTGCGGCTTCCCTACGGGAAACGGACAGGGAACGACAAGGCGGATAAACTCACGATTGTGGCGCATGATAAATTTCAGGAGATTATTGACGAGGCGAACAAACCTGATTCTATTATCAGGAAAGAAAACATCATTACCATAGATGAACAGGAGTTGAGCCAACCGAAAGAGGTTATCACGGCGGTTTCAAACATTGAAAGGGCAATAGAGGAGCGGCAGAAGGTAATTGACGCGATTGCCGGACTTGAAGAAAAGCAAAAAGCCCAAATGTCCCTTGAAGTCCGCAAGGTTATTCTTTCCACGATTCCAGAGCTAAACAGCAAGGTAACAGGCATCAATGAATTGAAAAAAGAGGAAATCAAAGAAATAGCGATTGAGAAAATAAGAGAGAAGATTGCAAGCGAACCCCAGCAGGCTATGTTTGCAGCAGAGATGATAAGAGAAGCAGAGGCAGCCTATGAAGCTGTTGTAAATGAATTTGCTGCCAACCTTATAGAAATTCCGAGAATAACCATACAACAGTCAGGCGAGGTGAAATCAGGGTTTAAGGATTTTGACCTTGATGCCAAAAACCTGAACTATCAGCCTGTATCGGAAGAAATTCTTATCAAGAAACTGAGGGAACAGGAAAACAGCATTGACATTGTTATAGGTAAGGGCAGAATTGATGTTGATACGCCGGAAAGACTCGTTGTAAATGAGCTTAAAAATTACCCTGAGATAGATTATGATGAGCAGTCAGATTTGTTATTCAAACTTGCGGGGCAGGCTATAAAGAAGTTTCAGTCATATCTCACTGAAGATGATTTAATGAATGTTGTTCAGTGCCACAAAAAGGAGATTAGCGGATATATTTATTCCCAGTTGATGGAGCATTTTTATTGTGAATCGCCGAATTTTGAAAAGCCAATTGTAAAACCTTTCACGAAGATTGAAGAGCATAACTTTTCAAAATACACAAAAGACAGCATCCATCATTTTACCGATACTATAACTCCAACGAGCGCTATTCCAGGCAAGGTGTTCAGCGGTTTTAGAAAAGCCTGTCATAACCTATATAAATTTGATTCAAAGACTGAAAAGGATTTTGCAAGCATTCTTGAGAATGACCAGTCTGTGCTGAAATGGCTGAGACCCGCTCAAAATCAATTTCATGTCTACTGGAAGCATAACTCAAAGCGTTACAGCCCTGATTTTGTTGTGGAGACAGCGGATATGATTTATATGGTAGAAACCAAAAAAGAGGGTGATATTGAATCTTCCGATGTTCAGGAGAAAACACAGGCAGCCTTAAAATATTGTAAAAGCGCAACTGATTTTACAACCCAAAACAGCGGCAAGCCGTGGAAGTATGTATTGATTCCGCATAATGCCGTGCAAGCGAATATGAGTTTTGAGTATTTGGCGGGAATATATGAGGTAAAGGTCGCTCTATAAAAGCTATGACTGGTGCAGATAAAATAAAAATCCTCATCAAAGAAAGCGAACAAAGAAGGCAAAGATATTGCTAATGTTTCAGGAAAATGCAAAACTATAACCCCCGATGGAATTTATCGGGGCAAAACTTAAGATGACTACATTAACCAAAGCCATAAGAGAACTTTATATTACCAATCTCGCTGTAAAGAAAGATGAAAGGGCGATTGTCTTTACTGACACGCTCCTGACCGAAGAAGATATAAACGAGGCTGACAGAAAGCGCAGGGATGCCCTTCCGGATCTGGCCAGAAAGGTGGCTGAGACAGGGAAAGAGCTGTGTCAGAGTATAACATTTCTTGCTTATCCTTCTCTAAAAGCGCATGGTTCGGAGCCGCCGAAAGAGATATGGGCTGCGGCCTTTGGCAAAAAGACTGTAGAGAAATTAGAGGAATATGGACTCATTGGAAAGCTCATAAGCAAAGGGCAGTTAAGTCAGAAAGAGGCAGGGGATATAAAGAATATAGTAGAATCAAATAAGACCGATGCCGTAAATGTAGTCATAGCCCTTCCAAATTTTTCAACAAGCCACACAAAGTTCAGAGACCTCTTAACCAATATCTGTAAAACCCGTTACGCAAGCATGCCCCTGTTTGATGAAGAGATGTTCTATGGCCCGATGCAGGTGGACTGGAAGGCGTTAAAAGAAAGGACAAACAATCTTGCAGCCAGCATGGACGGCGCAGAAAAGGCGCTTATCACTGCGCCTAATGGCACAGACCTTGCAATTGGAATAAAAGGCAGAAAGGCGCTGGCGGATACCGGCAATCTGACCTCGCCAGGCGCATTCGGGAATCTTCCGGCAGGCGAGGTCTTTGTTGCGCCGGTGGAAGGGACAACAAAAGGCATCATGGTGATTGACTGGGCTCCGACATTTAAACTCAGTTCGCCGGTTACTCTGAAAATAGAAAAAGGGGTTGTTAAGGATATAAGCGGCAGAGACCCGTATGCCAAAAAACTTGAGGCAAAGCTTAAGGAAAATCCTGATTTCAGAAACATTGCCGAACTTGGCATAGGGACAAATGACATGGCAAAGAGGCCTGACAATATCCTTGAATCAGAAAAGATACTCGGCACAATCCATATTGCCCTTGGCGACAACTCCACCTTCGGTGGAAGTGTAAGAACGTCCTTTCATCAGGACTTTGTAATATTTAACCCAAAGGTAAAGCTGCTAAAAGGAAAAGAAGAAAAGGTCATTTCCTTCCCGCTTTGCGCGGCTGCGGCAGAATAGAAAATACTTTAAGTTTGCCAAAATTAGTTTTACAAAAGGAGGGTTATTTTATGAAGAATATTGATATGCAGATTCAAGGTGACATACTTACTGTCAAGGTAGATTTAAAGAAGGAGTTTGGACCTTCTGCTTCCGGGAAGACAATAATAATTGCCACTACCGAAGGTAATATTACAGTGCCTGAGCATGAGAATATTAAAATAGGAATAAATGTATATAGAAAAAAGTAATAGAGAAAAAACATATGGGCGAGTGTGGAAGAAAGTAGCGATAATTTTGGTTGGCTGTGTTTACAGCTTTACTATCCTCTCCTCCACAGCAAGAGGGGGAGAGGATTTTTTATCAATATATTGGAATAGACCTATCCCGCCCCAAAATCATAAGATTAAATTTTTGCCGTATCCTCAAGAATGCGGCCAATGCCATAAAAATCAGTATAAAGATTGGAAAGAGTCTTTCCACAATAAGGCCGTAAGCCCTGGTCTTCTGGGTCAGATAAACCATGAGAAGGATCCTGATTTTGCGCGGTCCTGTTATTTCTGCCATGCGCCGATGGCAGAACAATCAGAGGTAATATTCCCCTCTCCCCTTGCGGGAGATGGCCAGGGTGAGGGGATTAAAACCCCATCCTTTGATAACAGGCTAAAGCTTTCCGGAGTTTCCTGCGTTGTCTGTCATTTAAGGGAGGGCAAGATATACGGACCGCCTGCCAAATCTCCCCCACCCTATCCATCCCCCGCCAGTGGGGAGGGGAAAAGGGAGGGGGGACAAAAGGCCCATAACGGTTTTATAGAGAAAGGGTTTTTTGAAAGGGCTGAGTTTTGCGCAGCCTGTCATCAACTGGATGAAGGGTATGAATTAAATGGCAAGGTAATTGTAAACACTTACAGGGAATGGGAAGAAAGCATCTACAGTAAAAATAATATAACCTGCCAGAAATGCCACATGCCTGACAGGCAGCATCTTTTCAGGGGCATACATGATAAAGAGATGGTTCTGCGGGGGGTCCGCATTGAATCAGTTCGGCATGAAAAAGGGGTGAGGCTTATAATAACGAACTCCGGTGCGGGGCATTATTTTCCTACCTATGCGACGCCGTTGGTTATTGTGAAAGGATTTATGCTTGATAAAAGCGGCAAGGCTATACCATCTTCGGTGAAGAAGGCATTTATAGGCCGCAAGGTCAGCCTTGACCTGAGCAAGGAAATCTTTGACACCCGTATACCGCCTGAGAAAAGTTTTGAGTTTGACTATACAGTGAACAAATCTTATAATAGGGGCAAACTTGTCTTTGAAGTCAGGGTTTATCCGGATGAATTCTATAACAGATTTTACAAGGGCTTACTGAAAAATAAAGATGGCAGTTTTAACAGGAAGGAAATTGAAAAGGCATTGAAAATAACAGAAGGGTCTGATTATATCTTATTTAAAGAGGTATTGTAAGCCATTAAATCAAACATAAGGAGGGTTGAAATATGCAAAGATTTTACACCGGTGTAATCGCCATTATCTTCATTATTGTGATGCCTTTTATTACTGCGGCAGATGACAGCGTGCCGAGGATCACTAAGGAAGCGTTAAAGGCAAAGATTGAAAAAGGTGAGGATATTATCATATTAGATGTCAGGACAGGCATGTCATACAACGACAGCAGCATTAAGATTAAAGGAGCCTTGAGGATTCCTCCCAATGAAATTGAGGCGAGATATAAAGAACTGCCGATGGACAAAGAGATTATCACCTACTGCAGCTGACCCGATGAGGCTACCAGCGCCCGTGTGGCGCTGATATTGTTAAATAAGGGTTTTAAAAAGGTAAGCGCGCTATTGGGTGGTTTTGACGCGTGGGTCAATGCGAAATATCCGGTTGAGGGGAAGCGGGAGGTGATACAAAAACATAAGATTAGGGGCGTTTGATCTCTTTAGCAGTGAATATAAGTCTATTTATTTTTTGGGAAATATCCTTTGCGGTTAGTATCTCCGAAATCATTGCCACGCTTTCAACTCCTTGCTTAAGAACATGAGCCATATTTGTTTCTGTAATCCCTCCGATGGCAACTATTGGAATCTTGACAGCCTTCATTATCTCATCAAGCCCTTTGAGACCTTTTGGTGTTTGAGCGTCCTCTTTTGTTTTAGTAGCAAAGATCGGGCCGAATGAGATGTAGTCAACCGGCAGTTTTTTAGCTGCACGCGCCTCTCTTATATTGTGGGTGGAATAGCCTATTATCTTATTATTTCCCAAAAGCCTTCTTGCCTCTTTCACAGGCAAATCATCCTGTCCCAGATGCACGCCGTCAGCATCAGTCAGCAATGCTATGTCTATCCTGTCGTTAACAATAAAGACCGCCCCTTTGTCTTTGGTTATCTTTCTGATAATGCGGGCTGTTTCAAGGAATTCTCTGGATGAAAGTTTCTTTGCCCTTAACTGGAGTATTTTTGCGCCGCCGTCAATGACAGCATGGGCAGTTTCTCCTATTTTGTCGGAGGAAATCAGCGAAATATCTATAATGGGATAGATATTTGGAAGTTGTATTTTATTTTTCAACATCTCCATATATGGATTTTATACTAACTTATTCCAGATATGGAAGCTATGTCAATAAATAATAGACTCCAAAAATCAAAGTCTATTTTTGGGAGACTTATTGCTGATTTAACCACCGATAGATTATAAAAAATTAAAATTTAGAAACAATATTGAAAAAATAACATAAAGTGGTATGATATTAAAAATTTAACAAAAACCAGAAAGACTGCTTTTGATTTGTGTGCGGGGGTGGAACCATTAATATCAAGGAAAGCCCATTGTCCCCAAAAATAGCTCGCCTGAAATGGATCGGCATAGGTATTGGAATCCTATTCTGGTTTATTGATTCTGCGATAGATGCCTTAATATTTGGAGAGCGCACCTTTTTTGAGCAGATAATCGCTCCGGACCCTATAGATATATGGATGCGTCTGTTAGTTATATCTACCCTGATTATATTCAGCTTTTATGCCCAATCATTAATTGACAAGCGAAAGCGGGCTGAGGAGGAAGTTAGAAAACTAAATGAAGACATGGAACTCCGTGTTATAGAGCGCACTGCGCAATTAGAAACTGCCGAAGGGGCGCTGAAGGTGGAACGGGACAAGTTCATCAATGTCCTGGAATCTATGGAGGATGGTGTATATATCGGGAACCAGGCTAATGATATAGAATATATCAACCCCGTTATTGAAAGGGAATTTGGTCCTATTAATGGACGTAAATGTTATGAATATTTCTATGACAGGGATGAGGTTTGTCCATGGTGCGAGCACCAGGAGGTTTTTGCAGGAAAGACCGTTCGGCGGGAATGGTATTCCGCTAAAAACAACAAGACATATGATCTATTAGAGACTCCACTGCGAAATCAAGATGGGACCATCTCCAAGCTTGAGATCTTCCGTGACATCACAGAACATAAGTATGCAGAGGCTGGAAAAAGCCTATTACAATCACTAACACAGGCGATCAGCGAGGCCGAGAGTTTCCACTCTGCGCTTAAAATTGTGCTGCAAAAGGTGTGTGAAACCACAGGCTGGGTTTTTGGCGAGACATGGGTGCCAAGTTCTGATGCTTCACGACTTGAATGTAGTCCGGTATGGTATAGCAGTTCTGAAGGCCTGAAAAAATTTAGAAGCAATAGCGAAAAGTTTACATTCCTCCCGGGAGTTGGGCTTCCTGGCCGTGTATGGACATCAAAAAGACCTGCATGGGTCGAGGATGTTACAAAGGACACAAATTTTCCCCGTGCCGCCATTGCGATGGAGGCAGGTATCAGGGCAGGAGCCGCTATTCCAATTTTGGCAGGGAAAGAAATTGTTGCTGTGATGGATTTTTTTATGTTAGAACTGAAAAAAGAAGATGAAAGGTTTATTAAATTTATCTCGTCGATAGCAGCTCAGATAGGTTTGGTCATGCAGCGGAAGAAGGCGGAGCGCCGCCTCGCTATTCAGTATTCTGTAGTCAGGGTGTTGGCTGAAACGGCTACACTTAAAGAGGTTACACCGAAGATTATAGAGGCAATTTGCGAAACTACCGGGTGGGATATGGGCGCAATATGGTTTATTGACAGAAAGGCTAACCTTTTGCGCTGCGTTGACTGCTGGCATCTTCCGACAGTTGATGTCTCTGAGTTTGAGGCGATCACCCGTGAGGTTACCTTTGTCTCTGGCGTCGGATTGCCTGGCCGTGTCTGGGCCAGCGGTAAACCTGAATGGAGTATCGATGTTACAATGGATGCAAATTTTCCCAGGGCGCCATATGCTGTCAGGGCAGATATGCATGGCGCATTCGGTTTCCCTATCATATTTGAAGGCGGGATATTGGGCATCATTGAATTTTTCAGCCGTGAGATACGCCATGTCGATGAGGAATTGCTTGATATGTTTGCCGCCATCGGCAGCCAGATCGGGCAGTTCATGGAGAGAAAAAGGGCAGAGGAGGAGATCGAAAATTCTCTTTCTCTCCTGCGCGCAACACTCGAATCAACTGCCGACGGCATCCTTGTTGTAAACAATGACGGGAAAATGGTTGGCCTTAATCAGAAGTTTGTAGATATGTGGCGCATCCCTGAATCCATTGTAGCATCCAAGGATGATAATCAGGCGCTGGCACATGTAATTGATCAACTGAAGGACCCGGAGGTATTTCTCGGCAAGGTAAGGGAGTTGTATTCGCAGCCTGATGCAAAGAGTTACGATGTGTTGGAATTTAAGGATGGAAGGTTCTTTGAGCGATACTCGCTGCCGCAGCGAACAGGCGAAAGAAACGTCGGAAGGGTCTGGAGTTTCAGGGATATAACCGAGCGAAAACAGACAGAGGAGCAGATCTTCCATCTGGCCTATTTTGACATGCTAACCGATCTTCCAAACCGTCTTATGCTCCGCGATGACATTGACCGCGCACTAACAGCGGCAAGGAAGGAACTTGTTTCTTTTGCCCTGCTTGCTGTAAATCTCAACCGTTTCAAGGAAATCAACAACACCATCGGCTATCAAAAAGGAGACATCGTGCTGCAGCAGGTAGGTAAGCGCCTGAAGACTATCCTTCCGGAGACATTTTCAATCGCCAGGACAGGGGGGGATGAATTTGGAGTCCTGATTTTAAATGCTGATGCAAATATCGCCGTATTGGAAGCAGAGAAGATCGCAAAAAGCCTTGAGGAGCCGGTATTTGTTGAAGGGTTCTCGCTTGATATTGCTGTAAGTGTTGGTATTGCCCTGTTCCCTGGCCATGGTGAGGACGCCGATACGCTTATCAGGCGGGCGCATGTAGCTATGCATGCCGCGAAACAGACTGAAAGCGGATATGCCATATACGCGCCGGAATACGACCAATTTATCCCGGAGCATCTGGCGCTTATGGGTGAACTCCGAACGGCTATTGGTAAAAATCAGCTCTTTCTGGTATATCAGCCGAAGATAGACCTAAAAACCGGCCGGACGTTAGGTGTAGAGGCTCTTGTCCGGTGGCAGCACCCAACAAAAGGGGTTATACCGCCTGACCAGTTCATCTTCCTTGCAGAGCATTCAGGCTTAATAAAGCAGCTTACCTTCTGGGTTTTAAGAGAGGCGCTTCGCCAGACAATATCTTGGAGTCAGGCAGGACTTGAGGTTTCTGTAGCGGTAAACCTTTCAACAAAGAATCTCCAGAATCCATTACTCCTTGATCAGATAAAGGGGCTCCTCTCCACATGGGGTGTTTCCCCCCGCAGGCTAAGGCTTGAGATCACAGAGAGCTTAATAATGGCCGACCCGAAACTCACGATCGAGATACTGACCCAGTTGACCCTAATGGGGATATGCTTTTCAATCGACGATTTTGGCACCGGATATTCCTCCCTTAGATACCTCCAGAGTTTGCCGGTGGATGAGATTAAGATAGATAAATCATTCGTGTTAAACATGATGACAGATGAAAGCAGCATGAAGATCGTCCGTTCTACCATAGAGCTTGCCCATAGTTTTGGTTTTAAGGTTGTAGCCGAAGGTGTAGAAAACAAAGAGATATTGAATGAGCTCACCGCGCTTGGCTGTGACGCTGCCCAGGGATACTTTATCAGCAAACCGATCCCACATGCAGAGCTTGCGGTCTGGTTGGGTAAACAAGGGTAGGTTGGCATAGTAAGCTAAATAAAGTATAGTCAGAATATGATTAACGAGGCCATCTAAAAATCATGGCCCCATCCCTCTGGCGGATGGCAAGCTATCTCAAATGTATTGAATTTACTCAATAAAACCGTATAATGTTAATTATTTAACAGGAGGGATATCACGCCATTCTGGTTAGAATGGCATTTTTGTATTTTGGTCTGAAATTGTTAGGGGTGCGATTAGCAATATGGGTGCGGTAGCTAATAAAATAAAAACCTCCTTTTATCCTTTCGTTATAGGCATTGCTCTTTTTTACTGGCTTTTTGAATCCTTTTTTGATTCCTTTGTATTCCACCAGGGTAGTCTATCAGAGCGTATATTTGCCCCTGATTCCAATGAAATCTGGATGCGTCTATTGGTTATCCTGATCCTTATTGGTTCCTGGTTATACTACAATGTTATTATCGAAAGATGCAAAAAAGCCCAGGAATCTTTAAAAAAAAGCGGAGAATATCTGCGCTCTTTGAACGAGTTGGAGATGCGTATCTTGGATCGTACGAGAGAGCTTGCATCGGCCAATGAGGAGCTAAAGATACAGATAGCTGTGCGCAATAGGGCAGAAAATCGTCTGATTATCCAGCACTTAATAAGCAAGATACTGGCTGATTCTACCTCCCTTGCTGTAGCTACACCAAGGATTGTCAGGGCCGTTTGTGAGAATCTAGGGTGGGATATGGGAGCAATCTGGATGATAGACAAGCTGAAAAATGTGCTTTGCTGTATTGACTACTGGCATCTTTCCTCGATAGATGTCCCGGAATTTGAGGCAATCACAAGAGGGTATAAATTTTCGCATGGCGAGGGGATGCCGGGGCGCATCTGGGCCAGCGGCAAGCCTGAATGGATCACGGAGGTTGCAGGGGATCCATCTTTTCTCCGTGCTGTCTATGCAGAAAGGGCGGGTATTCATTCGCTATTCGGTTTTCCTATTAAACTTGGAGGAGATATCCTGGGTGTCATTGAATTCTTAAGCATGGAGACTCTCTATCCTGATAAGGATATCATGGATATATTTGATTTGATCGGGAGTCAGATTGGACAGTTTGCCGAGAGAAAACTTGCCGAAGAGCAGGTAAGGGCTTCACTAATGGAAAAAGAGGTTCTGCTTCATGAGGTATACCATCGCGTCAAAAACAATATGCAGGTTATATCAAGCATGCTCAGCCTTCAGTCCAGATATACCAAAGACAATAAGGCATCTGAGTTATTTTTAGATTGCAGAAACAGGATAAGATCCATGGCCCTTGTCCACGAGATGCTTTACCAATCCGATAATCTGGCAAAAATCAATTCCAAATATTATATTAAGAACCTGCTGGATGGTATCATGAGTTCTTATAGGGAATATGCAGGGAATATTAATGTTGACGTATCTTTGGACGAAATTTCTCTCAAACCAGACTCTGCCATTCCATTAGGCTTTATAATCAATGAACTTGTTGTAAACAGCATAAAGCATGCCTTCCCACAAGACAGGATAGATAAAAAAAAAGAGATAAAAATAGAATTCCGATCAATTGCTCATGATATGATGGCGCTGATTGTTAAGGACAATGGAGTGGGGTTGTCGGAGGATATTGATGTTGCTAAATCAGAATCAATAGGCCTTAAGCTGGTAAATCTACTGGTAAGGCAGATGGAAGGTAAGATTCAGATCCTCAGGAAGGACGGGACAGACTTTAGGATAGAATTCAATGGTAGAAATTTATAAAATGAGGAGGCCAGCCATATGAGTAAGAAACAGATATTGATTGCTGAAGATGAAGCCATTGTCTCTGAGGATCTTAAAATGATGCTGGAGCGCCTTGGATATACCGTTCCTGCCATAGCAGTATCAGGAGAGGAGGTTGTCGAGAAGGCGCTAAAAATCAAACCCGATCTTTTGCTCATGGACATTGTACTCAAGGGTAAGATTGATGGGATAGAGGCGGCCACTCAGATATATGAAAAACTGAATATCCCCATCGTTTATGTCACTGCCTATTCAGATGAAAAAACCCTGACCCGTGCCAAGAAGACAGAGCCTTACGGATATATAATAAAACCCTATAATGAGAGAGACCTTCGCATCACCATTGAAATTGCCCTTCAGCACTATAAACCCTGCATTAAGATGCTTGAAAAAAAATGCCGTGTTTTTCTTGAGGCCACACCGGATGTAACAATAATATCCGATAAAGGTATAATTATCACTGCCAACAGGCAGTCCGAGAAGGTCTTTGGATATAAATGGTCGGAACTGATCGGCAAGCCTATTGAAATCTTGTTGCCCGATGAGTATAGGGGGGTACACATAGGGCACATGGAGACCTATTATGCGAACCCGTCTGTGCGTCCAATGGGTGACTGGCTGGATCTTTTTGCACGGCGAAAAGATGGCGCCAAGATTCCAGTATCAATAAATTTAGGTCCTATTGAGACAGAGGATGGCCTCTATGTGATAACCGTTATCCGTGATATTACTGAAACCAGGAGGACAGAGGCGGAGCTTACCCTTTTGCAGTCTATTACACAAGATATAAGCGGGGCGAACGATTTTTGCGCTGCACTTGAGGTTGTGCTGCGCAAGGTATGTGAGAAAACAGGCTGGATTATGGGAGAGGCATGGGTCCCAATGCCCGACGGCTCCTGCCTTGAATACAGCCAAGCATGGTACAGCAGGGATAGCGGCCTCGAGGAATTTAGAAAGGCCAGCGAAAAACTTACATTCCCCCCCGGGGTTGGGCTGCCGGGAAGCGTATGGTCGTCCAAACAGTCGGTATGGATTCAGGATGTAACTGTTGATAAAAATTTTCCCCGCTCCGAACTTGCAAAGAAGGCGCGTATCAAGGGCGGGGTAGCAATCCCTGTCCTGGCGCATGATGCTGTAGTTGCTGTAATGAGTTTCTTTGTTTATGAAGAAAAAAAAGAAGATAAACGATTTGTAGGACTCATCTCTGCAGTAGCGTCCCAGCTTGGTATCTTTATTCAGCAAAAACAGTCGGAGGAACGGATCAACTATCTTGCCTATCACGATATCTTAACCGGCCTCCCAAACCGCCTAATGCTCCATGACAAAATAGAAGAGGCCATCTCCGGCGCAAGGAAGGAGGGCAGGTCTATTGCCCTGTTCATCATAGATTTAGATCACTTCAAGGATATAAACGACACACTAGGCCACCAGCATGGAGACACTTTACTGGTGAGTATAGCCGATCGCCTAAAGAATATATTTGCTGATACCGGCACAGTTTCCCGCCTGGGCGGGGATGATTTTACGGTTATCCTGCCGGGGGCAGACGTTGAGACTGTATCCCGATTCGTGGATAAGATCACAAAAAGCCTTGATGAGCCATTCCTGATCGGGGACATACCAATTAACACTACTGCCTGCATCGGCGTATCTTTTTTTCCGGGCCACGGCGAGGATACCCACACCCTGCTAAGGAGGGCGGATATAGCCTTGCATGAGGCCAGGAAGCAAGGGAGCAACTGGGCCATCTACTCCCCTGAATATGAGAAATTTTCATCCGGGCATCTGGCCTTAATAGGCGTGCTTAGACATGCTATAGACTCAAATCAGATGTTCCTTCTCTATCAGCCTAAGATAGACCTGAAGACCAGCAAGGTAATAGGCGTCGAGGCGCTTGTAAGATGGCAGCACCCAACAAATGGGGTTATACCGCCTGACCAGTTCATCTTCCTTGCAGAGCATTCAGGTTTAATAAAACAGCTTACCTCCTGGGTAATAGGAGAGGCGCTCTGCCAGGCACGAGGCTGGCAATCGGCCGGACGTGATATCTCTGTGGCAGCAAACCTCTCAGTAAGGAGCCTCTATGCCCCAATGTTCCTTGACCAGACAAAGGGACTCCTTGCCACATGGGGTGTTGATCCAGGCAGGTTAAGGCTTGAGATCACAGAGAGTGTTATCATGTCCGACCCTGAACTTGCCATGGAGATCATCACCCAGTTGACCATCATGGGGGTACGCTTTTCAATCGACGACTTCGGGATAGGATACTCATCGCTTAAATACCTTCAGAGACTGCCTGTTGATGAGATCAAGATAGACAAGTCCTTTGTCATGAAAATGCTTTCAGATGAGAATAGCCTGAAGATCGTACATTCCACAATAGAACTTGCCCATAGCCTTGGGCTAAAGGTTGTAGCAGAGGGTGTGGAGAGCCAGGAAACAATGGATAGGCTTGCTTCGCTCGGCTGTGACGCTGCCCAGGGATATTTTATAAGCAGGCCCATCACCAACGAAGAACTGGTATGTTGGATGGATAAGCAGTAGTGCACGTGTAAGGAAAAACTTCAAATATTAGCTGGTTCAGAGCTTTAAAAAGAAAAGGGGGCAGATCTTGGAATACCATATTTTTTTGGAGAAGGGTATGCTTAAAAAATTATTTCTTGCAATAATATTTATAATACTATCAGCAATCGCCAGCGCCGGCATTTGGTTTGGATGGTGGGTTTTGAGCCTTCCGAATATAAGCGGCCTCAAGAAGGCAGACACAGGTTTGTCAATAAATGTGAAGGATGCTAATGGAAAACACAGGAATTGGATTGTCGGTGTAAGGAATCCTTCATGGATTCCTTTAAGTCAGGTATCGCCGCGTATTATTGATGCTGTGGTTGCAGCAGAGGACGATGCATTTTTCCAGCATGATGGTTTTAATTTTGAGGAGCTAAAGAATTCCATTAAGGCAGATTTGAAAAAGAAGAGGTTTGCAAGGGGCGCATCTACAATAACGATGCAGGTTGCAAGAAATTTATATCTTACAAAGGAAAAGACTATATCAAGGAAACTCAAAGAAGCGTATCTCACATACAGGCTTGAGAATACGCTTACAAAAAACAGGATACTGGAATTATATCTTAATATCGCAGAATGGGGCCCGGGGATTTACGGTATCGGTCAGGCATCAGGATATTATTTTGGCAAAGGGCCTTCGGAATTGAATCTGAATGAGGCGGCGCTTCTGGCTGTAATCCTTCCAAATCCCCGCTATTTTAATCCTTATACACGAATGACAAAGGTGGAAGAGCGGCAGAATTATCTCCTTATGAGGATGTTTACTGAGCATGATATTGAGACTGAGGAATATGAGACGGCCGTATCAACGTCAGTGGAATTGAGGGAAAAATTATGACCGCTGTGCCGGATTGGGACGCCAGATATACAGCGGGAGAATACTCTTCTTCAAAGGAACCCGGCAAGCTGCTGAAGGAATTTATAGTTGCCCTGCCGAAGGGAAAGGCGCTGGATATAGCTTGTGGCGAGGGAAGGAATGCCATATTCCTTGCAAAGAACGGCTATGATGTGGATGCAGTGGATATCTCAGCCGTTGCGATTAAAAATGGGGATAAAACAGCAGAGAAGGAAGGTGTGAGGGTTAATTTCATCCATGCTGACATGGAGCAATATAAAATCAAGGCAGAGACTTATGACCTTATTGTGAATTACAACTATCTTCAGAGGACGCTTGTATCCGGCATTAAAAACGGCCTGAAAAAGGGAGGGGTTATTATCTTTGAAACCTATACTATGGAGCAGCAGGCAATAGGTCAGCCAAAAAATCCTGAATTTTTACTCAAACCAAATGAACTATTAAGATTGTTTGAAGGAATGCACATCTTTTTCTATAGAGAAGGCATCTTTGAAGAAGAAATAAAAAAAGCGATTGCATCTCTGGCAGGGCAGAGATTATGAAAGCTGCAAAAAAAGCTTGACAGGCCGGGTTTTTTAAGCTACAAACTGTATAAAAGTAAATCTAAAACCAAACATAAAGCCAAATTTATGGTTCACCCCGCTAAAGGTGGTTCAATTTTTGACTTTCAAAGGTGGTGATATGAAGACATCTCAGATATTGGAACAGGTAGGCATTCCGAGGCATAAGCTCTATTACCTTGAGCAAAAGGGGTATATAGCTCCGGAGCGTATACCGATGGGCGACCTTGAGGCAAGGGAATATAGCGAGATAGATGTAAAGAAAGTTCGTCTTATATGGAAATATTTAAAAAAGGGTTTTAAACATAAAGCAGCGTATCAAAAGGCCATGGGAGATATGGATGAGGGGCATGCTAAAAAGGGGAGGGTATAAATAAGGATGTACGAAAAGTTTTTTTATTTAAAGGAAAATCCGTTTAATATAACTCCTGATCCGAAATTTTTATATATGAGTAAGAAACATCAGGAGGCGCTGGACCTTCTCTTTTTTGGCATTTCACAGCGCAAGGGTTTCCTTATGCTGTCTGGCGAGGTTGGCACCGGAAAGACAACTATTTGCAGGGCGCTTTTGGAGAAATTAGACTCAAAGGTGAGCAGCGCCCTTATTATAAACCCGCTTCTGTCAGATGTTGAACTGCTTAAGTCCATAAATGAAGATTTTGGCCTGAAGGCAGAAACCATGACCATGAAGGAACAGGTGGATGCCTTAAACTCTTTTCTCGTCGGGAAGGCCAAAAATGCTGAAAATGCGGTTGTGATAATGGATGAGGCGCAGAATCTGAGCTCAAAGGCGTTGGAGATGATAAGGTTGTTATCAAATCTTGAAACAGAAAAGATGAAGCTTCTGCAGATAGTTTTGGTAGGCCAGCCCGAGCTGAGAGAGAAGCTTAAACTTCCTGAACTCCGCCAGTTAAATCAGAGGATTGTAGTGAGATGCCATTTGGGATCTTTGAATTTTGAGGAGACCAAGTCATATATATTTAAACGGCTTACAATTGCAGGAGGCAAGGGCAGTGTAAAATTTACTGCAATGGCTTTAAAATCCATATACGAGGCAAGTTCCGGCATTCCCCGTCTTATAAATATTGTGTGCGACAGGACTTTAACAGCAGCCTTCGTGGCAGGAAAGAGGGTGATTGATGAGGAGATAGGAAAAAAGGCCGTAGATGAACTGGATATGGATGGAACCTTAAGAAAGGATATTGAGATACCGCACAAGAAGAGGGTCAGGCCTGCCCCTGCAGGCAGTAAGCAGGGTGGACAGAATCTGGGGAGGAGATATATATTATATCCGGCAGTATCGGCAGTTATTATTGCTGTGATGTTTGCAGTGTGGTGGAATAATAGGAAAACAGCTGCGGCTCCTTCATTTGCAGGCACACCTGTTATAAAATCTCTTCCGGAAGAACCCGTAAGTCCTTCAACTCCTCCCCAAGCCAAAGATTTTGGTGAGGTAGAGGGCAATAAGGCATCGACCGCGCAAACTGGCACAGAAAACCCATCTGAAACGGTTATTTCTGAGGAGACAGCGATACTGAAAGAGATGGTAATTCTTGTAAACGCAGTTGAGCATACTATTTCCAACGGTGAGACTTTGGAGATTGTAAAAGGGGATAGGCTTAAGATAATTGATGCAATTGTGGAAGGCACTGATAGCAGAGAAGTATCGGTAAACCTTCTCGGTTTTGTTCCAAATAAATCTGTTAATAAAGGAGAAGACAGAGGTTATTTGGTTGATACGGCAAAGGACCTATGGGTTAAATATTCTATAAAAAGGCGGGGCTTGGAATATCCGGTAGTTGTAAAACACGGAGACAAAAAGATAGGCGGGATTTTTATAAAAATCATTACTAATAACTCCCCCGCCTTCGGCACCCCCTCTTTGATTAAAGAGGGGGTTGGGGGGAGTTAACTTTATGAGTTTAATACACCAGGCGCTCAATAAGATTCAAACAATAGAAAAGACCGAAGCCCTGCCTGTATATAGCGAGGGGGCGAAGGGGCATATATATTTTAATCTTCCTGCGGCAAGGGTGAGAACTATTTTATTAGCCCTTTCTTTGCTAATCCTTGTTTTTGCAGTGTGGTGGGGTATTGGCAGGATTGGTTTCTCAACCCGACATCAGGTGGTTTTTAAGAAACCACAGCCTGATTTAGAATCCATGGGACAGGCCAACCTCCGACAGATTCAATCGGGGGCAAGCTTCCCCGATGTAAAAGGCGTAAAAGGCAGCGGTGTGATTGCCGCGGCAGAGCCTGCGTTAAAAGCGGCAAAAACTAAAAATATTAACGGAGTGGAGCTTTACAAACAGGGCAGATTCTTTCTTGCAAAAATGGAGTTTTTATCTTCCATTGAAATATTTCCGGAATATGCCGAGGCATATAACAATATTGGTTTAACATATAAGCAATTGGGCGATATTAAAAATGCAGAGGATAGCTATAAAAAGGCCCTTCAATATAAACCCGGCTATCCTGAGGCCATGAATAACTACGGTATTCTTTTGGAAATGAAGGGAAATTCAAATGCGGCAAGAGAATATTTCAAAAAGGCTGTTTTGATTGCGCCTGATTACCCCGACCCCTACCTCAATATGGCTGTTTCTCTTGAGAATAGCAAAAGGATTGAGGATGCAATAATTTATTACGAAGGGTTTTTGTCCCATGCGGAACAAGCCCCCGACAGAGTCAATCGGGGGCTTGTTCAGGGCGAGATTCTCTTAAGAGATGTAAGAGAGAGGGTTCTTTATCTTAAAGCTAACAGCTTTGCGGTAGGAAAAAACAGGTAAGCCCCCGACAGATTCAAGCGGGGGTAAGAGGCTATAAACAGGAGATTTTATGTTTATTTTTGACCGTGCTAACCTTACAGGCATTGATATAGGTTCGTATGCTGTAAAGGTTGTAAAGATAAAAGGAAAAGGGAGCAGCCGCTCCCTCGAGGCTCTCGGGTATTCGAGGCTGGACAGCGCGCAATTTCCTGAGGACAGTTCAAAATTAAGCGAAACATTTCGAAATCTTTTTAATGCCCACAGAATAAAGACAAAAAAGGTTGCGGCTGTTCTTTCCGGCGGTTCTTTGGCTCTGGCGCATCTATACCTGCCCAATATGCCAAAAAAGGATATGAAGGAGGCTGTGCGATGGGAAATGCGGAAGCAGGTTGCTTTTTCTCCCGAGGAATTAGTTTGTGATTTTACTACTATCGGCGAGGTAAAAAGGGGAGAGGGATCCGTCATTTCCCTTATAGCATTCGGCGCCAGGAAAAAGGATGTGGAGCAGTTGATAAAAACCCTTGAGGATGCTGCGCTTGAGCCTGTTAGAATTGATGTGGCCCCAATGGCCATGCTTGCATGTTTTGATTATAACAATATATGGGAGAATGGCATAAATTATTCAATGATAGATATTGGTGATTCAAAATCAATGCTTGCCATATTTAAGGATAGGAAGCTTATGTTTGCCAGAGAGATACCGGCAGCTGGCAGGGAAATAACAACGGCTGTTATGAATAAACTGGCATGCGGCTCAGATATGGCGGAGAAGGAGAAAATAAGATGCGGGGTATTGCGGTCGGGTGAAGGAGGGCAAGGGGTTGCAGACGCAGTATCAGGTGTTTTAGAACGGCTGGCTGCCGAGGTTCACAGGTCTTTTGAGTATTACCAGGCGCAGTTCAGGGAAGGTAGTGTAAGTAAGATTTTTTTGTGCGGCGGGACAGCAAGACTTAAAGGCCTGGATGATTTTTTTGCAAACATCCTTGGAGTCCCTTGTTTTATAGATGACCCGCTGCGCAATATAAAGGTGGAACCTAAAAGATTTGAGGCGGCAAGGGTGAGAGAGTTTGCCCCTGCCCTTGCCATTACAGTGGGTTTGGCCCTATGATAGAACGGATAAACCTTATTCCTGATGAGATGCTTATAGGTAAGAAGGCCGGGCAAAAAAGGCCTTTTATTATCGGTATTTTGATTCTTTATGTTCTGGGTTTGGGCGCGGTTTATATTTATCAAAAGGCTAAAGTTAAAGAAAGATTGAATAATGTGGAGCAGACAAGAAGGCAAAGGGATGAACTTATAGCGCAGAATGCAAGATACAGAGAGGTCATAGAAAGAATTAATCTTGTGCAGAAAAGGGAAGAAGATATAAAAAAAAGGCTGGCGGTGATAAGTTCTCTTTTGGAAGACAGGGTATATTGGTCAGAGATACTGCGGAACACAACTCATCGTATACCAGATGGGATTTGGCTTACCAGTTTGTCCACTAATGATTTGGCCAAAGTGTCCGGCAAACCCCCGGCAGAGTCAACCGGGGGCAAGGGTGTTAAATTCAATGGAACCGCTCTTTCAAATTCAGCGATTGCGGCGTTTGTCTTTGCCCTGGAGAATTCCCGCGATTTTGGGAATGTGGTTTTAGCCTATTCCCAGAAAAATGAATTTCAGGGCAGGGATCTCTATGATTTTGAGATTTCAGCAGATTTAAGAGGGGTAAAGAGATAGATATGGCGGATATTAAAGATATAATATCAAGGCTTGAAATACCAGCAGTCAGGGAATACAGGGAAGCAGTAATCGGGCTCTTGCTTATTGCGGCTGCAACTTTCTTCTTTTACCAGTATATTTATTTAAAAAAGGTTGTAGAGCTCAAAAGAATAGACTCTCAGATTCAGGAGGTAGCGGCAGATGTTAACAGGGTTTCAACGGAGATAAAAGAGACGCAGAAGATTGCAGAGAGGCTCAAAGACGCAATGGAAAGGCTTAAGGATATGGAAGAAAGGTTTACAGTAACACAGAGTAAACTTCCCTCTGACAAACAACTCTCGTCCATATTAAAAGGTCTTATTGGCGATGATAGAAAGAGGGGCATAAAATTTATATCACTCAGGCCTTTGCCACTGGAACCCAAAGGCGAATATTTTAAACTGCCGTTTCAGATAACCATGCAGGCGGGGTTTCAGTCATTTGGTGAATATTTAGAGAGGATAGAAGAGATGCCGAGGATAGTTACTGTGGAAAATTTCAGAATAGAGGCAAAAGAGGAAGACCAGCCCCCGACAGAGTCAATCGGGGGCAAGCCCCATCTTTCCATTCAATTATTTATGAATACATATGTCCTTGGAGGGCAATGATGAAGAGCCAGGAGTTACAAGTTACAAGTCACAAGTCTGGTGTCTGGTGTCCGGTGACTGTATTTTTACTGCTTACTGCTTACTGCTTACTTTCTTTTCCTGTACTTGCCCAGGATACTGTTAAAGAATCATTATCAGATTTAAATCGCATCCTTCCGGCTAAAAAGATTGTTAATGTGCCATGGGGGAGAGACCCTTTTGTGGCTTTAACAGGAGATAGGTTTGTGAAACAAGCCAATCTCAAGCTTACAGCTATCATCTACAATAATAAAAAACCGTCTGCCATTGTAAATAATAAGATAATATATATAGGTGATAGTGTGGATGGGCAAAAAGTTATTGATATAACAAAACAGTATGTTATACTCCGTGGTATTAGCGGCGCTTACAAACTGGAGATAGGCAGCACAGAGGGGCAGTCATATGATATTAAAAAAACACAACAATAAGAAGGCAGGGGTCGGGGGCTATAGGCTATTGGCTATAGGCTATGGGCTATGGGTTTTACCTATTGCCTATTGCCTATTGTCTATTGCCTGTTCTGTTGCAGAGGCCGAGATATATAACAACATAAAGGCAAGGATTGAAGGGGATACAACTGTCTTTACCATAGAGGTTAAAGATGCGGAGCTTAAAGATGTTCTAAGGGCCCTTGCCAAGCAGAATAACCTTAATATTATTGTGGGGGAGGATATAGCGGCTAAGGCAACATTTAGTTTGGATAAGATTACATTTAAGGATGCGCTTGAGATTATCACCAAAACCAATGGGCTTAGTTATGTGATTCAAAACAATGTCCTCTGGATTGGCAAGAAAGATAGTATTGCAAAGACGGGGGAGGATATTATAATGGAAATGGTGCAGCTTAATTATGCAAAGGCATCGGATGTTGCCGGAAATATTAAAGGCGTTTTAAGCGAAAAGGGAAGCGCTGTGTCTGACAGCAGGACAAATTCCCTCATATTAAGAGATGCGAAAAAAAATATAGAGGATGCAAAACTTCTTATCAAATCTCTGGATACGAGGACTATGCAGGTTGTTATAGAGGCAAGGATCATAGAGGTCCAAAATAACTTTGCAAGAGACCTTGGCGTACAGTGGGGCGCGGCTGGCGGCACAGCAGGCAAGAATGCATTTACTACAGGTTTTGGCAGCACGGCAACCGCTCCTTCTAATACCGTAACACCAAGTGGTTTCATAGGTTCGGGAGGGCGATTTGCCACACAGCCAAATTTTGCTGTAAACCTTCCAGCAGCAGGGGTACCCGTAGGGGCATTGGGCCTTGCATTTGGCAAGCTGACAGGCGACCCCCTTCTTTTGGATCTCCGCATATCTGCCGGCGAGAGGAGCGGCCAGTTAAAGATAGTCTCTCAGCCAAAGGTGACCACATTGAACAACACCGCGGCTACTATACACAGCGGGCTTAACTTTAAGGTAAGGACATCAACGACCACCACAACCACAGGCGCCGCAACTGCAACCGGCACAATAAGCGCAGGCCTTGAGGATGTAAAAACCGGCATAGACCTGACGGTGACTCCTCGAATATCATCCGATGATTTTATTTATCTTAACATCATTGCAAGTAAAAGCGACCCTGATTTTGCGCGCAGCGTGGACGGAATACCTGGTGTCAGTGAAAAAAGGGCAAGCACATCTGTTCTTGTTAAGGATGGAGAAACTACTGTAATCGGCGGGCTCTATAAAAGCACAGCGTCTGACGCTGATAATTCTATTCCGTATCTTTCAAAGATACCGATATTGGGCTGGCTTTTTAAGTCAAACAGCAAGATTGCGGATAATGAAGAGTTGCTGGTGTTTATAACCCCCCGGATAGTCAAATATGATAGTCAAATAGATAAAGATAAAAATAACCCTATGGAGGTGAAGCCGTGAACAAAAAGACAATTATATTACTGGCAGCGCTTGTAGTAATAGGCGGAGCTGCTGCCTATTTCTTATTCTTTAAAGACTCTGGCATTATGACTGCGCCTGAACCTGAAAAAGTTGCAAAAAGGATGAAGATAGAGGTTCCTTCGCCTCCTGAGGTAAAGAAGGAGATAACAATACCGGCTGGGGTGCAGACACAGACGCAGCCGCCTGTAGAGCAGGGCGCTGCAAAGCCTGTTGAAGTGAAGCCGGAGATTAAGAAAACAGAGAAAATAAAGACTGCTGTTAAAGAGGTTGTTCCTGAAAAAAAGGAAGAGATTAAAAAAGAGAAACAAAGGCCTGCTGCAGATAAGAAAATGGCTTATAAGCTATGGGCCGTGCATGTTGCATCTTATGTGTCAAAAGAAGAGGCCTTATCCGTGGTAAAAAAACTGAAACAGGATAACTATAATGCCTATATGACAGAGTTTGCTATGAGTGGGAAGCATTGGTATAGGGTCAGAATAGGGTTTTATGCGTCAGACCGGGAGGCAAAGGCTATAGGGCAGAAAATATCAGGCAACTACAGCATAAGCGGTATATGGACAGTCAAACCAAAAAAGAAAGAGATAACGAGCCATCTGAATTAAACCCCAGTCCGCAACAGGTAGCTGCACCCTTTATGGGTGCGTTATTTTAGCAGGCATAAAGCCTGCGGCTGCCAGCAGTTATGTCAACTTATTTTTATCGTTCACTATAATCGGCTTATTTTAACAATGGAACCTCAATTAGATAAAAAAGAAAAATACCTTTTTATTGAGACATTTGGATGCCAGATGAATGAAAATGACTCAGAGCGGATAATTGGTCTCATGAGACATAGTAATTTCAAGACTACTGATAACCCCGATAACGCGGATATGGTTATACTCAATACATGCAGTATCAGGGATAAGGCGCAGCATAAGGTTTACAGCGCATTAGGCAGGCTTAAGAAACTTAAGGCCGGTAAACCGAATTTGATTATTGGTGTGGGTGGCTGCATGGCTCAGCAAGAGGGAAATAGATTATTAAAGAGGGCGCCGCATCTTGACGTTGTATTTGGCACGCACAATATCCATCGCCTGCCGGATTTGGTCAGAGAGGTTGAGACTGCAAAAAACAAGGCTGTTGCTACAGGATTTTATGATTCCATTGAAGAAGAATTATTTGACCATGCATATTTTGAAAATCGGTCAGAATATTTCGCTGTCAGGGTTAAGGCATCGGTTGCTGTAATGAGGGGATGTGATAATTTTTGTACCTATTGTGTAGTCCCGTATGTGAGGGGGAGGGAATCGAGCAGAAAAAGCAGCGATATACTGCAGGAGATAAATAGGCTGGCAGAGGCAGGGATAAAAGAGATAACCCTTCTGGGTCAGAATGTTAATTCATACTGGAATAAAGGCGAATGCATTTCCTTTCCTGAGCTTTTAAGGCGGGTTTGCAGAATAGATGGGATAGAAAGGGTCAGGTTTATAACATCACATCCCAAAGATATGTCAGAAGAACTTATAAAACTCTTTGGGGAAGAGGAAAGGCTTTGCCGTCATATTCATCTCCCAGTTCAGTCCGGTTCTGATATAATATTAAAAAAGATGAACAGGGGATATACCAGAGAGGAATATCTGAATAAGGCATATAAACTCAAGAGGCTTTATCCTGATATGGGCATTACAACTGATATTATCGTTGGTTTTCCGGGAGAGACTAAAGCCGATTTTTCAGATACTATGGGTTTAATAAAAGAAATGGGATTTGACAACATATTTTCATTTAAGTATTCTCAAAGACAGGAGACAACGGCTGCATCCTTTGATAATCACATTCCTGAGCCGGAAAAGGAGGAGAGGCTTGAGATACTCCATGGAGTGCAGAGGGATATAGCCCTGCGCAAGAATCAGGAAA
This sequence comes from Deltaproteobacteria bacterium, assembly GCA_030690165.1. Classification (NCBI taxonomy): domain Bacteria; kingdom Pseudomonadati; phylum Myxococcota; class Myxococcia; species Deltaproteobacteria bacterium. The sequence goes on from JAUYHF010000028.1 coordinate 26,397, forward strand.
TGATAGGAAGGATTTTGGATGTTTTGACAGAGGGGAAAAGAAAAACATCGTCGGTTCGCCCGCCTGAGGCGGGTTACGATGTTATGTTAAATATTGACGCCGCCCAACTTACAGGCAGGACATCATGCAATAAGGTGGTAAATTTTTCCGCATACGAAAGACTCATTGGAAAGATTGTGCCGGTAAGAATAATAAGCGCTGCTCCGAATTCCATGCTTGGGCTTTACTCAGAAGATAAGGAGGAAAAACCAAATATATGCTGTTAGAGATGAAGGTTTTTGGTCTTGCCATAGATCCGGTTACCAATGCGCCTATACTCATTTTAAAAGATACGGAAGGCAAAAATGTCCTTCCTATATGGATAGGGCCGTTAGAGGCAAGCGCTATTGCAACAGAACTGGAAAAGATACAGTTGGCCAGACCAATGACTCATGATCTTTTAAAAGATATATTTAAAAACCTTGGTATAACTGTTTCTAAAGTTGCGATAACAGACCTTGAAGATAATGTTTATTATGCCGTCATCCATTTGATGTATGGGGAAAACAGCTATGCTGTAGATGCGAGACCAAGCGATGCAATAGCTGTTGCCCTGAGAGCAAACTCGTCAATATTTGTTGAAAATAAGGTTTTAGAAAAATCAAAAACCCTTGATATTGGAAAGAAGGTTGCTTCATCCAAAGGGCGTCAGAAGAATGGAGTGGATAAGGAAGGGGACAAGCAGGATGAATGGCTGAATATACTGGAAAGGCTTTCCCCTGAGAATTTTGGGAAATACAAGATGTAAAAGATAGGCTATGGGCTATAGGCTATGGGCGAAGGGTTTTTACTATTGCCCATTGCCTCTTGCCTATAGCCTGTTTTTTCTTTTTTATGAGGTTATTGTAATGATTAAAAAGGTGGTGGCCATTGGTTCTTGTTTAGGGGTGGAGGAAATCCTCTTCCTAAAGGGATATGTTGTAGAGCATGTGGAGCAAAAGAGTGTTTTAGATGTTTTAAAGAAAGAAGGGATAGAGGCGGTTATTGTTGATATTGATGACACTGTCAGGTTCAATGTAGTTATAAGCGGCATCAGACATCTTTATCCAGGACTCTGGATAACAGCTATCTCAGGCAACAATAATGATGCCAAAGAACGTTCTCTCGCATTAAAGTCCGGCGCAAGCAGCTATGTTAAAAAGCCGGTTGATGAGAAGAACTTATCTATTGGCGAGGAAGAGCACCCTGTTTCAGAAATCCCGCCCCCAAAGCCAGCTGCGCCTGTCTCAGGAGCTAAAAAGCCTGTAGACTCAGTTACACTTGATGAATCTAAAAAAGTATTTCCAAGCCGGTTTTATAATGCCTTCTTTGTGACAGAATACGGCAAATTAGAGACATTAAGGGCAGAGAGGTATAATAAAAACTTTTCTGTTATTCTCACGCACATAGAAGGATTCCATACCCTCAGTAAAAAACTGGAAAAAAAAGAACTTCTGGACTTCCTGAAAGGGCTTATAAAGGCTATGATGGATACCTTAAGAAATTGCGATGTTATCGGGATGGTGGAAGATAAGAAGATTGTTGCAATACTTCCGGAGACAGACTATTTTGGTTCGTGCATAGCTATAAGAAAGATTAAAAAGGACATTGAGAATGTTACAACAAAAGGCGAACCGTATGCCTCTATTATATTTTCCAATGTTTCATACCCAAGGGACGGCAAAGGATACGGCGAACTGTTGGCTGCCGCTGATAAAAGAGTAGAGGAGCAGAAAGACGGGCTGTGGCTGAAATCAGGATTTGAGAATAAACCGTTCTGGGAGATTATTTCCATACTCCTTGCCGGAAAGGCCTATGAAGAAAAAGATGCGGCGCCTTTTGATATCGGCAAAGGATTTGACCTTCCAGTCCTCTTTCTTGACAGGCTTCAGGAGATGATACTTCAGGAGATATTGCGGGATCCGAAGAAAAATGGCATTCTATACCTTGGGGCGAGAAAAATATCGCCAACCCTTCCTGTTTTAAAGGCCGTAGACACCTTAGGCGCTACTGGCACAAAGATTTTTATAGTGGGAGAAGGGGAAGAGAAAAAATGGAATCTCTCCAACGCAACTCCAATATATCTGTCTGATTCCCGTCTGTTAGAGACATTCTTTATATTTTTTTTGGGAGAAGATTTTTCCTATGCAGTTGTATGCAAAGAAAGATGGGGAGAACAATATTCATGTTTTCATACCGCTAGCCCGTATCTTATAGAGGGGTTGATAAACAAATTTCAAAGGGAATATTCTCTCCAGGAGCAGTTGTAAGCACATATGGATAATAATATGAAAATTCTCATAGCATCCGGCGACAGTGGGAGACTGACATCCTTAAGCGACTATCTGAAGGATAAGGGCTTTAATATACTTACCGCAATGGATGGGGCGTCTGTTCTGGAGATTGCTCTGAATGAGAGACCTTCAATAATAATAATAGAGACCGATATTCCTGTTATAGACGGCGAGAGGGTCTTTCAAATACTCAGGAACAATCCCCATACAGCAGAGATACCTTTTATTTTTATGGGGACAGAGGCTGTTGAGATAAAAGGTTTCCGCAGGGATGTCGATTCTCTTCTGCTGCAACCAATAAAAGATGAAGAAATATTTAGAAGGGTAAACAGGGCATTCGCTGATCAAAAAGGAGAGGTTAAGGGCGCTATCGGGGATAAGGAGATTGAAGGAAGGCTGTCCCATATCTCGCTTGGAGACCTGCTGCAGATACTCCATCTGAACAGGAAAGAGGGTATTTTGAAGGTTTCCTATGAGAATAGAGAAGGCCTCATTTATATAAAGGAAGGGGCTATATACAATGCAGTTATAGGGAATATGGAAAAGGAAAAGGCGCTCTTCAGGCTCCTATCATGGCATGACGGGAAGTTTGAGTTTTCGCCAAAGCTTGTTGATGCGCCTCAAAAGATCCATCGTTCAGCAGGGAATCTCCTTATGGAGGGGATGCGCCAGTACGATGAGTGGAATAAGGCAAAGGGGCAGTTGCCAAGGCCTGATTCGCAGATAAAGCTGAAGGTTGATATTTCCAGTTTGCCAAAGGGATTGAAACCCATCATATACGAGGTTCTTTTTCTGGTGGATTATTATCCTGTGATAGGAGATCTGGTAGATCACTGCACATTTCCTGATTATGAAGTTTACCAGACCCTGGCTGGCTTAATGCGCAAAGGGGTTCTGGAAGAGGTCAAAGATAAGGGAATTGGGGATAAGCGAGCCGGGCCTCATCGGGAAATACTCACATCCGCTCAGGCATTAAAGATAAGGGAAAAGGTGGCCGCCAAATGGAAAGATATGGAGGTTGCAAGCTTTGGAAAGATATTCATAGTATCCACCAATGATAATCTTATTGTGAGCTTTGTGGATTCATGCAAGGATATACCCGGTTTCTCGGTAAACAGGCAGTTTATTACATCTCCAATACATAGGGAAAACCCTTTTGGAGACATAGCGACTCTAAAGCTGTATGGAGGGATGGATGTGGTTCTTTTTGCTGTTCCTCTGAATGAGAAGATGAGGCCTATATGGAAGGCATTTTCTAAGAACATGATAGGCATGATGCTGTTGTGTGATAATGAAGGCATGAAAGAGGCAAGACAACTTGCTTATATTAAAAACTCAATACTGTCTGTAAGACGGCTCCCTATTCTGCATATCTTTGCCGCTGACCATGATATTGATAAAAGGCAGGAGGAAGGGTTTAGAAAGATAATGGGGATGAGGAGGGACGAACAGATGTTTATATTTGAGCCTGCAAACAGAGAAAAAGTTTTTCATATCTTTAATGCATTTTTTGGCTATCTTCTAAAGGATGAGTATATATCGGCATGATAGACCTTCATACACATTCACTGTTAAGCGACGGAGAATTGCTGCCGTCGGAATTAGTGAGAAGGGCAGAGGCAGCAGGGTATAAGGCGATTGCAATAACTGACCACAGCGATGCCTCTAATCTTGATTTTGTCATAGAAAGAATAGTTAATGTATGCAACGAACTCAAGGGGAGCGGGATACCTGTTATACCTGGTGTAGAGCTGACACATATACCTCCCCGGCAGATTGAGCAGATGGTGAAAAAGGCCAGGGCATTTGGCGCAAGGCTTATTCTGGTTCACGGCGAGACAATTACAGAGCCTGTTGCCTCCGGGACTAACAGGGCGGCTATAGATGCAGGCGCTGATATATTAGTGCATCCGGGGCTTATCAGCGAGGAGGACGCAAAGTTTGCAGCAGAAAGGTCAGTATATCTGGAACTTTCGGCAAGAAAAGGACATAGCCTTTCAAACGGCCATGTGGCCAAACTTTCTAAAAAATTTGACGTTCAAATGGTCTTAAATACAGATACCCATTCTCCGTCTGACCTTATAAGCGACGAAATGGCAATGAAAATAGTTATCGGGGCAGGTCTTACAGAAGGAGATTTCAGGAGAATAAGTAAAAATGCTGAAGAGATATTGCAGAGGGTCTTATAAGATAGGCTATAGGCTATGGGATAGAGGCTATAGGCTAAGGATTTTCCTATTGCCCATCGCCGCCTCTTGCCTATTGCCTATCTTTATCAGCGGCTGCGCCGGAGACAAGATAGTTAGTGGTGAGATTAAAAGCCTTCCGTGGAAGACTTATCTATTTAACAGTCAAAGAGAGGGTAAGACTGAAGATACAATGAAACTGCCAGCCGGTTCTTCCGCTGATTTCAGGATTGCCGGCGCAGCAATATTTAAGTTTTTCCTTCCCTATGTCCCTGCAGAGTATTCATCTCCGGCAATAGTTGACAACATAGTATATGTCGGCGCTTCAGATAAATATTTTTATGCCATTGACCTCAAAAAGGGGAGGGTAATATGGGAATTTTCAACTTCAGGCGCAATAGAATCCTCTCCAACCGTTCACAACGGCAGGGTGTATTTTGGAACAGGCGACGGCATATTGTATTGTTTAGGCAGTAAAGACGGCCGCGAGATATGGCGGTTTCAGGCCGGAACAGAGATTATATCTTCTCCGGTAGTTGAGGGAGACGCGGTTTATTTTAATTCCGCAGATGATAAACTCTATGCATTGAAGGCTGAAACCGGTGAAAAGCTGTGGCATTACAGCAGGAGATATGTAAAAAAGATAGTTAAGAGGATGTTTGCCTCGCCTGTTGCGCATGGCGATAAGATATACTGCAATTTTACCGATGGCTATATTGCTGCTGTTGAAAAGTCTTCAGGCCGTGAGGTCTGGCAGAAGAGGATTCTTGGAGAAGACCAGGCAGGCGCTGCAAGATTCACCCCAACAATAGAAGATGGTCTGGTCTATCTTATAAACGGAGATGGGTTTCTTATTGCCCTGGATGCGGAAAACGGTGAAGAGAGATGGAGGTTTGATATAATAAAAATCTCTGACTTTACATTAAGCAAAGGTTATATGTTTGCTGCCGGATATGACGGCAGCATCATTGCGATGAACAAAAGCAGAAAGATTGTTTGGAGGAAAAAAGTCAGTCAGGGTATTCCGGTTTCTATGATTGCCGCAGACAATTATATTATAACCTCATCAAACTATAAAACTGAAACCCTTTTCTCCAGCGCTATAGGCAGTTATCTGGACATATTTGATATGGATAAGGGGAAAAAGGTATGGAACGAAAATATAGATTCAACCGTTTCTGCTTCCATGGCCGCCGCATACAACCATCTTTTTTTAGTGACTGACAATGGATTCCTGCGTATATATAAATCAAGCCGATAGATTCCTGTGCCATAAGGACTTTTCCCCTTTTTGTCTCTGATTTCCTAAAGATGACCGTCCCGTATAAAAATGGCTTGACAATGGGGAAGGAATTGATGTTAGTATTAGTCCTATAATGGGCCCCGGCAATAAAACCGTTCAATACTGGATTGCGTTGTCTGAATATGACCTGCAAGTTGCAGAATCTTTGTTGGAAAAGGGGCATTATCTCTATGTCGGCTTTCTGTGTCATCAAAGCGTTGAAAAAATGCTGAAAGCCGTATATGTTTATAAACACAAAGCGGTTCCGCCTTATATCCATAAACTCGATAAACTCATAGAACTCATAGGATTGGAAAACAGTCTGCCGGAAGAAAAGATTGACCTTATAGATGAACTGACGCCGCTCAATATTCAAGCAAGGTATCCGGCATATAAAGAGGCCATCTACAAGCTGATAGATAAAGAAAAGGCAAGGGATATTTTTGCAAGAACAGGGGAATTTATTGCATGGCTAAAAGCATCTCCCAAATAAACAGCGAACTGAAAGAATTTATCTTGTTGCTGACAAGGTCTTATAATATCTTTGCGGTTGTCTTGTATGGCTCTTACGCGGAAGGAAGGGGACACGATTTGAGTGATGTCGATGTTGCCGTGTTTTCGGATGATTTCGGAAAGAATGTTTTTGAGGAGATGAAGAACCTGTTTAAATTGCGGCGCAAGATTGATACAGATATAGAGCCGCTGCCGTTCAGCAAGAAAACCTATTTTGAGCATGAAAATACCGATTTTGTGGGTGAGATACTTTCAAAGGGAAAGGTCATATATAAAGACGGACAGTTGCTGATATGACTGCGAGAATACATCTGCTTCGTTATTTGAATTGATTTCATTGCGAGGTTTTTGCATGGCACGAATCCTGCAACTCAACTCGACTTAACTCAACTCGACTTAACTCAACTCAACTCAACTCAACTCAACTCAACAAATGACGCCATTACTGACAGTTCTTAATCAAACGGCCTTTCTTGCAGCGATGCGGGAAGGTCGTTTTTGTTTTGTGGTTGAAAAATTCAAAGGAGGATAAACTGCATGAAAAGTTTTAAATCGTTATTTCTCATCATCGCCGCGTTTATCGCTGTTTTCACAGGGGCTATGTCCAGTCATGCCGAAGGTACCGATATTCCAGTCATAGAATCAATAAAACCTGATGTGCCTGTAAGTTCAGGAAAGTTGGAAATCAGCGGTAAAAACTTGTTAAGTATAGATAAAAGTGAACAGGAGAATGCCCAAGTTATACTTATAGTAAAGAGGGTAGTGCTGGGTAAAGTGACTGGGGCGGTAACAGGCACAGTGACAGGTGAAGTGGAAGGTGTAGTGAAAGGTAATGTGACAGGTGAGGTGAAAGGCAAAATGGAAGGTGAATTGCAAGATGCTAAAGTGATTGCCGGAACTGTTATAGGGGATGGGACAGTGATTGAGCAAAGAACTTTTAAGCATAATGAGGTTGAGTTGTGGGATGAAAGCAAGATAACATTGACTCTTCCCAAGATTATAAAAGAATACACTGACGATGATGATGTGGAGATTCAGCTAACAATATGTAATGGCAAAATTAATGCTTGTTCTACAGAGAAAAGATTTTGGGTTCTGCCAGACAGCATCGTTACTGATGCCATACTTTTAAAAGATAGGATGTCAGAGGAGGGGATAAGCGATTACTTATATCACAGGGGAGAACAGGAAAGAGAGAGGAACATCGCTGAAGATTATACGAAAAAAAATGTTTTCGGTAATGCAAAACTCACAAGCAGGGAGGTTCTTGCATTAAAGGTAGCTACCTTTGACGATAACTTTATATCAAAAATGACGGGCGAGCGTCAGCATATAAATCTTGGCGTCTCTGCAATATGGTTGTATGACACAAAAAGTGTTGTAGCTGCCCCTATGCTCAGGATATTCCTAATACCAAAGAGTTTTTACGAACCGAGAAGAGAATTGATTAAATGGAGATGGGTAGCCGATAGTAATAGTTTGGCTAAAGAGTGCCCTATCAACTGTTCATTTGGTTGGACCTTATGGAATTTCGCAAAAAATATCCCTATGGCTTTACTTAATAGGACGGATTTGAATGTAGGATCCACAACCAGTACATCCACAGATGCGACAACAGGCAAGAATGTGGATAAGAGTTATTATCTGGTTGGACTTTCCTTTGAAATCAACCCTGCGGTGCTTTTAAATTTAGGTTACGCCGCCATATCTGGTAAGGTTGACAGTGGCATAAGAAAACAATGGTATCTTGGTTTAACGATTGATGAAAATGTGCTTCGGGCTGCAAAAATTCTGAAATAAATATGTAGAGCTCATTGCCGATTCAATTCACAAAATTGAACCTGTAGAAGAAATTTTTTATAATAACTGTATCATGGAAGGTTTGTCATGACCAAGAATAAAGAGACGTTGTCCAAGATAGACCCAACCCAAGCCTATTTCTGAAACTCCCTGACCATATCAAGACAAAGACAAAAAAGGCATTTGAACCCTCCTTTTTATTTGCCTTTCCATGATATTTTCTGTTAATCTTGCATTGCCTGATATACCCTGTTCACACTCACAACAATAATTATGAAACCTCTCAACATAGCCTTCCTCTGGCACATGCACCAGCCATTATACAAAGACCCCTTTACAGGCGAATATATCCTTCCGTGGGTAAGGCTTCATGGAACAAAAGATTACTATGACATGGTTGCAATACTTGAGAGATTTCCGTCTCTTCATCAGACCTTTAATATTGTGCCTTCTTTAATAGAACAGATAAATGATTACGCAGACGGAGCGGCATCTGACAGGTTTTTAAGCCTGACATTGAAACCGGCAGCGGATTTAACCCGGGAGGATAAGAGATTTATTATCAGAAATTTTTTTCTTGCAAACTGGGAGCATATGATAAAACCTCTTCATGGATACTGGGAGCTCCTTAAAAAGAGAGGGTTCTATCATGACGAGGCGGAGATGGACAATGCGCTCCGCTATTTTTCTCTTCAGGATTTTCTGGATCTGCAGGTGTTATTTAATCTTGCATGGATAGATCCTGTTATAAGAGAAAATGACGGATTTTTAAAAGGGCTTGCAGAAAAAGGCAAGGGCTTTACAGAAGGAGAAAAGGTACGGCTTGCGGCAAAACAAAAAGACATAATCAAACAGATACTGCCTAAATATCGTGAAATGGAGGAAAAGGGGATTATTGAATTAACCACCTCGCCTTATTATCACCCGATACTACCTCTGCTTTGCGACAGCTATTCGGCAAAGGCAGCCATGCCTGGCATAGAGCTGCCTCAAAAAAGATTTATCTGCGCCGATGATGCTGAAGATCAGGTTAAAAGCGGCATAAAACTTCACGAGAAAACATTTGGCAGAAAACCGAAGGGGATGTGGCCGTCTGAGGGGTCGGTAAGCGAGGCCATTATACCCATTATAGCGAATGAAGGCATAAACTGGATTGCTACTGATGAAGAGATATTGGCAAATTCTTTAAAAACCGTCATAAGAAGGGACAGCAAAGGCCAATGCCTTGACCCGGAAATATTATATAAATCATATTTAGCGGCAGCAGACGGGAAAAGGCTTTCTATTATATTCAGAGACCACATACTTTCTGATCTTATAGGATTTGTATATACCACATGGGATGCAGAAAAGGCGGCAGAAGATTTTATTGACAGACTTGTTAAAATACACAACTCTCTTAAAAATACGGATGGCTGTCTTGTGAGCATAATCCTTGATGGTGAAAATGCCTGGGAATATTACAAGAAAGATGGAATGGATTTTTTAACTGCCCTTTATGATAGATTGTCGAAGAATCCACTACTTAGATTGGTCACTGTAAGCGAGCATCTGAATGAATATCCTCACGGGGAAGAGCTGCCGATGCTTTATTCAGGCTCATGGATAAATCATAATTTTAAGATATGGATAGGCCACAGCGAAGATAACACGGCATGGGATTATCTCAAGGATGCACGAGATAGCCTTGTTGAATATGAAAATACGCTCAAGCAAGCCGGAGCTTATGAACAGCATAAAGAAGACATAGCCGGTGCGTGGAAGGAGATTTATGCGGCAGAGGGGAGCGATTGGTTCTGGTGGTATGGCGATGAACATACATCCATGAGCGATAAAGAATTTGATGAACTTTTCAGAAGGCACATAAAAAAGGTGTATTCCCTTATTGGAAAAGAACCCCCTTTGTATCTGGATGTTCCGATAATGCTGGAGGAAAAGCTCTACGAGCCTGCGGTTAAGCCCACTGCATTTATAAATCCTGTTATTGACGGAGAGGTCTCCAATTATTTCGAATGGCTTTCAGTAGGCAGGCTTGAAAGAACAGACTATGGCGTTGCGATGCACAGAGGGGCAACGGGCGGCGTTGTCGGCGGCATTTCTTATGGTTTCAATCTAAAATCGCTGTTTTTAAGGTTTGACTACATCCATGAGATTACCCCATATAAACAAAAATGGGATGCGCTTATAAACTTTATTTTTCCAAAGACAATGCAGATTAAGATATCTGTGGAGGGTGAAAAGGCCGGCGCATGGATGCTGGAAAAGGAGGGTGCTGCAGGCGCTATTGCAGAAAGACAAAAGATAGGGTCTGTTGCGGCAAAGGATGTGGTAGAGATTGAGCTCCCGTTCGAAAAACTTGGCATACAAAAGGGCGATGAAATGAGGTTTTTCATAACAGTAGACGGCGGTGAAAGAGGTCTTGAAAGGTGGCCGTCAAAAGGGTATGTGGCTGTTACAGCGCCGTCAGAGGATTTTGAGAACTATAACTGGTGGGTGTGATAAGCAAACCCGCTATCCTCTCGGATGACTCTTTTTATGTATTGCCTTAAGTTGTTCTGTTTTTACACTGGTATATATCTGTGTGGTAGATATATCTGCATGGCCGAGCATTGTCTGAATAACCCTTAAATCAGCTCCCCTCTCTAACAAATGAGTTGCAAAGGAATGACGTATGGCATGGGGTTTAACCCTGTCTCTTGAAATTCCGGCTGTCAGGCTATACCTTTTTATAACGGCCCAGAAGCCTTGTCTCGTAAGCCTCCGGCCCCTTGCTGTTATAAAAAGATATTCGCTTTTCCTGTTTTTTAGAAATACGGGTCTTGATGAGTCAATATATTTTTTAATGTATATTATCGCTACCTCTCCTATAGGCACTATCCTTTCCTTGGAGCCTTTGCCGTAAGCAATAATATACCCTGTCTGGAGATTTAGGTCGTTCAATTTTACAGAAACCAGCTCAGAAACCCTCATCCCTGTTGCATAGAGGGTCTCAAGCATTGCCTTGTCTCTTAAACCGAGATATTTTTCTGTTTTTGGCGCATTTAAAATAGCTTCCACTTCTTCGATACTTAAAACCCTTGGAAGCCTTTTTGCAAGCTTCGGCATATCAATATTTGCAGTTGGCAAGATTGATATTTTATTGTTCTTGAGAAGAAACCTGTAGAACATCCTGACGGCAACCAGATTTCTTGTATAAGACCTCACGGAAATATTGTTTTCTTTGAGTTTAGATAGGAAAGAAATTATATGGGAAGATACGGCGTCAAGCGGCGACACGCCCTTATCGTCAAGAAAAGAAATGTATTTAATAATATCCCTGCTGTATGCCTCAATGGTATTTTTGGACAGGCCTTTCTCTACAGTTAAGAAATTCAAAAAATCATCAAGGAGTATGTTTGACTCTTCCACGGTTCTGCTCAAAAATATACCATGCTCTCCTTTTTAAATTCCTGAGAACTGAACAAAAGTTTATAATCCTTTATTCCCGTTGCCTCAGAAATCTTTCTTGCTGTTTCATAACATTCCTCTTTTGTCTTTCCATGTATCATTGTGAAAAGGTTATAAGGCCAACCATCAAAGCTTGGCCGTTCATAACAGTGGCTTACCTCTTTAAAAGACGCCATAATCTTCCCAATCCTTTCCCTGTCCGCCTCCTGCACAATCCATACCCCCATGCCATTGGCAGTTATGCCTGCCTTCCTGTGGCGCAGCGCAGCGCCGAATCTTCTGATATATCCCTTATCAAGGAGTTCCTGAACATTTTTTATAAATTCTCCCTCTGATATACCAATCCCTCTGGCAAGTGTTTCAAAAGGCCTTGGCTCTAATGGGATGTCATCCTGAACCGCTGCGCATATCGCCTTTTCTGTATTTGTAATTGTCTTTTTGCTCATAAATCATAACCTCCGGATCATATAATAGTAGATGGTAAACAGGAGTCTGGTGTCTATTAAAATTAACATACCACAAAGGTAGATACCTGACAAGTTCTTGATGAAACCAAAATAAATATTGACACCTCCAATAGTTGCAGGACAGACGTCCTGCCCCTCTATATAAAACCTTTTTGCCATTCAAATTTTGAATTTGACATATTTATAATATCTATATAACTTGCTTTAATAGCAGAATAAAACAAAGGAGGCAAGAAGACCATGCGTATATTTAGAGGAATTACCATGACTCTATTTTTATTGGTATTTTCTTTTGCTATCCAGGGATTATTATATGCAAAGGAAAGACAGGGAGAAGTTACCTTTAAGATAAATATTGAGGCGCCAGAGGACAGTAAAGATGTAAGGCTCTGGCTTCCATATCCTGTATCTGACAAGGAGCAGACTATAGAGGATGTAAAGATTGACGGCAATTTTTATTACAGCGGCATCTACGGTCAGAAGCAGGAAGGGGATATGGCCCTTTATGCTGAGTGGACACAGCCTGCAAAAGAGAGATTTATCACCCTGACATTCAAGGCAAAGGCAATGGAAAGGATAAAAAAAGATTTTCCGTCAAAAATTCCTTTTCAGGAGTCAGGCATACCTGTTGAGGTTAAAGAATATGTCAAAGGTTCCGAGTTTATACCAATAGACGGGAAAATAAAGGCGATAGCGCTTAAAGCAATCCGCGGCAAGAAAAATATAAAAGATAAGGCAATGGCTGTCTATGACTGGGTTATTGAAAATACAGTCAGGAATCCGGATATTAAGGGGTGCGGGACAGGCGATGTGGAGAGGATACTTGCAGAAAAGGGAGGAAAATGCGCTGACATAAGCGGTGTATATGTGGCTATTGCAAGGGCAGCCGGGATTCCTGCAAGAGAGGTCTGGGGATTAAGACTCGGCAAAAAGCCTGAAGAGGATATGACAGGCGGGCATCACTGCTGGGCTGAGTTTTATATGCCCGGCTATGGCTGGGTTCCAGTTGACCCTGCAGATGTGAGAAAGGCAATGCTTACGGAAAAACTGGAGTTAATAAAGGACGCAAAAACAAAAGAGTATCGGGACTACTACTTTGGGGCCGTTGATGCGTACAGGATTGTCTTAACCAGAGGGGCAAAGGGTTATTCCTTAAGCCCGGCGCAGAAGGACGGTGTACTGCCATACGGATTTATGTATCCATATGCTGAGATCGATGGAAAGGCTGTAGAATGGCTGGCAGCGCAAAAGGAATTGAAATACAAAATTACCTTTAAAGAGTGGAATTAAATCAATGAAGCATATACCTGTAACTCAAGGGATCAATCCTCTTTCTTGTTCAGCCAGTCATTTTGTGTTAGGCTTCCCCAATGCAATTTATTCAAAAAAAATCTTTTCATGCCCTTGTGGTAATGTTAAAAATTCCTGTTGTTGGACAGGTGAAGACAAGACTTGCGACGCAGATTGGCAAAGAAGATGCGACAAAACTTTATAGGTGTTTTATACACGATACTTTTAGCCGCATAAGTTTATTAAGTAATATAGACATTATTGCGGCATACACCCCTCAAAATCTCATAGGCAGGGCAAAAAGATTAGCGCCATCAGGGGCTGTCATAATCCCTCAAAAAGGTAGAGACCTCGGTGAACGTCTTCAGAATATATTTTCCCGTCTTTTTTCCATCGGTTACAAAAAGATTGCAATAATAGGCGCCGACAGTCCTGACCTGCCAATTGAATACATTGAAAAATCTTTTTTGTTGCTTAAAGGAAAAACAGGGCTTGTTCTTGGCCCTTCTGAAGACGGCGGCTATTATCTTATTGCTATGTCAAGGGGGGATCACAGGGAAATATTCAAAGACATTTCATGGAGCACAGATGCGGTTTTTAAAGAGACCATAGAAAAGGCAAAGAGGGCTGGATTAAAATCGGCTGTATTGCCGCAATGGTATGATGTGGATGAGATAAACACCCTTAAAAAATTAAGGAACAATCTGAGGTCAATCTCTCCTGCAACAAAAACAGGTAAACTGCTTGAAAAGATTTTTAAAGATATACATACAAATACCTAACAGTTGACAAACCGTTAGAATATATTATAGCCTATAAGCCTTCCGGAGGGGTAAGAAATGAAAAAGATAGCGCCATCTATCCTGTCTGCAGATTTTACAAAACTTGCAAAGGAGATAAAGGCTGTTGAGGACGCAAAGGCGGATTATATACATATAGATGTGATGGACGGCCACTTTGTGCCAAATATAACAGTAGGGCCATTTATTGTGGAGGCTGTCAGAAGGGCGACAAGGCTTCCTTTGGATGTTCATCTGATGATAGAAAACCCTGATAAGTTTATTCAGGATTTTGCGAAGGTGGGAAGCGACATTATAACGGTCCATGCGGAGACATGCAGGCATTTGCACAGAACTATTCAGTATATAAAAGAACAAGGTATAAGGGCAGGCGTATCCCTGAATCCTACAACTCCTCTATGCCGTCTTGACCATATATTGGGAGATGTTGATTTGGTTTTGATTATGACTGTAAATCCGGGTTTCAGCGGCCAGAGTTTTATAAATTCATGCATTCCGAAGATAGAACGTCTCAGGAGAATGATTGATGAGGGTAATTACAATGCAGAGCTTGAGGTGGATGGCGGGATAAAGGTTTCTAATATAGGCGCTGTGGCAAAGGCAGGCGCAGATGTGTTTGTTGCAGGCTCTGCTGTATTCGGGAGCGAAAACTATAAGAAGACAATAGCGGCGATGAAGCTGGAGATAGGCGAATAAATTTGCGTGAGTATTTTTAGAAGGTTGTTCCTACACCGATGCCTATGTGAATATCAGGGCCTCCATAGGGTTTCCACAGGTGATATTCTTTTGGATATATGACAGGATAATTATAATTGGTTTCACCAAACGGCCTTTGCTGAGAGCCGGTTACTTCACCTGCCACAGTTATAAGCCTGCCCTGACTAAATATGGCAGGGTCTTTGAATTCCTTAAACAGTATAATGAATCTACCCTTCGATGCCTCAGGATTTTTTGGCATATTTATTCTGTTTAATGGTTGTTGGACAACCTCAATAAGCGTTTCATCCGGCAGATTTGTGGTCCTGATAATTGTGCCGCCCAGGAGAACCATTTTATTTTTATAGGCATCTGGGTTTGTTAATATTTGTTCAAAGGTAATTGCTTGGTCAACGGTCTTTAAAACCTCCGGCGATATGACAGGCGCGCAGGAGATTAATGAGGTTAACAGTAATAAGTAAACCCCCACACCAAAGATTTTGGTGTGGGGGTAAATAACAGGGCAGAGTTTTTGTCTTAAGAATAATTTGCCTTTCATATCTTTTTACTATACACTAATTGCTGTTCAATCATTATTATATTCTTTCGGGGCGTGGCTCAGTCTGGTAGAGCACTGCGTTCGGGACGCAGGGGTCGTGGGTTCGAATCCCGCCGCCCCGACCAATTCAGAAGAAAAAGATTGGCTAATCGTTGTGATTATAACGTCACAAGATTATCCCTGTGTATCACCTCATCATAATATTTATAGCCTAAGGTCTTTTCAATCTCGGTGGTCTTAATCCCCTTTATCTTTTCAATCTCTATTGAACTGTAGTTTGCAACACCCCTTGCAAATTCCTTTTCGTGCCGGTCTACGCAGTAAATAACCTCACCTGCCTCAAATACGCCGTCTATCTTTGTTATACCGGACGGCAGCAGGCTTTTCCCTTTTTTTAGAATAGCATCCTTTGCGCCTTCGTCAACAAATATCCGCCCCGTTGGCCTGGCAGAAAATGCAATCCAGTGTTTTTTGCTTGTAAGCTTGTCCTCCATTGGAAGAAATAGTGTCCCAACATCCGCGCAGCTGAAAATCTTTTTCAATATATCGGCATCTCTTCCATTAGCAACAATAGTCGGCGCGCCGAAGTGTGCAGCCTTTTTTGCCGCCTCTACCTTTGATGCCATGCCGCCTGTGCCGAATACGCTTGCCCCCGATAGATTCAATCGGGGGCTTGCTGTCTCTCCTCTCCATACTACAGCAAGATGGTCAACATTATCTACCACAGGTATAAGTTTTGCTGTCTTATCCTTTTTGGGATCCTTATCAAACAATCCGTCTATATCTGTCAGGATGACCAACAAATCTGCTTCAATCAGATTTGTAACAAGCGCAGCCAGATGGTCATTGTCGCCAAATTTTATCTCATCCACTGCCACAGTATCGTTTTCATTTATGATCGGGATTATATTGTAGCCAAGGAGGGTAGAGAGGGTATTCCTGGCGTTTAAAAATCTCTGCCTGTTGCCAAGGTCATCATGCGTCAGGAGCATCTGGGCAACCTTTTCGCCCAGCGGCGTAAATGCCTTTTCATACAATGCTATCAGGCTTCCTTGTCCAAGGGCTGCGATTGCCTGTTTTTCAGGGATGCTTGCCGGCTTTTTTTTAAGCCCCATCTTTTTCATTCCTATTGCAATGGCGCCTGATGTAACAAGAATAATATCTTTGCCGGACTTTTTTATTTCCGATATGCCCCTCGCAAGATTTAAAAACACTGCCTCATCAAGCCCGTCATCATGTCCGCCTGCAAGCACAGCGCTGCCAATCTTGACGACAATCTTTTTTGCAGAGGAAATATAATCTTTTCTCTTCAAAATAAATCATTAACCTCCTGTCTGTTTTTCTTAATCAGGATATCGCGCTGCGATGCTGCGTATGGCGTCAAGGCTTGCGAAAAAGACACTGATCAAATCAGGGTCAAAGTGCTTGCCTGAGTCTTCTTTAAGGGTTTCCAGCACCCTTGACTCATCCCAGGACTCTTTATATACCCTTCTTGAGGATAATGCGTCGTATACATCCGCAATAGCAACTATCCTGCCAAAAAGCGGTATTTCTTCTTCTTTTTTGCCGAGTGCAGCCCCTTTACCGGATTCAAAGTTAGAGAGGGGTTTGCCTGTCATGATGTCAATATGTCCGGGGTATCCGTTGCCATCCCACTTTTCATGGTGATTTAGCGCAACAAGGCAGGCAGTCTCATCAAAGTCTGAGTATGCGTCGGAAAAAAGCCTTGCGCCAAGATAGGTGTGTTGTTTCATTATTTCCATCTCATTATTATCCAGTCTGGCAGGTTTTTTTAATATAACATCGGAAATTGCCACCTTCCCCACATCATGAAGCATCGCGGCCATTCTGAGGATATCCTTGTTAGTGTTAAGCTCCGTTTCCGAAACCCCCTTTTGCAAAGCCCATGTCTCATAAATCTCCACAGAATATGCAGCCACACGATTGACATGGGCGCCTGTTTCTTTGGGGTCGCGGAGTTCGGCCATCCTTATCATCCTGAGGATTATTGCCCGCGTCATCATGGCGCGCTCCACGGCAATAGCCGCATTATTGGCAAAGTGCATAATAAATGGCTCATCCTCCTCAGCAAACCGGATAATATTTTTGTCCTTGTCAAGGGCATTGATGAGTTGAAGCACACCGATTACATCTCCTCTGTGGGTTTTAAGAGGAAATGTCAGCATTGACCGTGTGCGGTAATTGGATATCTCGTCGTATTGCCTGTCAAATGAATAGGGGACACCATCCGGCAGTTTATAAACATCTTTAATATTCGATGTCCTGCCCGTAAGTGCCACATATCCTGCTATAGATTTTTCATTTATTGGGATTGCAAAGGTGGAATAGATGAGCTTTTTGCCTTCAGGCAGTTTCTTTCTAATGGTTTCGTTCTGGGTGTAGCTGAATTTTAACTCAGCGCCTTCTTTTATGTAGATTGAGCCTGCATCTGCATTGACAAATTGCCGCGCCTCTGTAAGAAGCCTCTCAAGTAGAACATCTATATCTTTAACCTGAGCGACCTCCAGCCCGAGATTTATTATCTGTGTGAGTTTCTGTTTTTCATTGAGCATAGAATTAATAAATCTCCGCTGTCATTAATTCCTGATTCGGCCCGCCGTTTAGAAGCTTTACTACCTTAACACCATCGTCAAAATAATCAACCACATTGAGACAGCCATAATCCTGCTCAATCCTGAAAAAATTTTCCATGGGAAGGCGCATGGCATCGCAAAGGGCAACCCTGTTCACACCGCCATGTGCAACAAGGACAATATGCCCGCCTTTATGTTTATTTAAAATACTTTCCAAGGCAGGCATAACCCTTGCCTTTAAATCATGCAGGTTCTCGCCGTCCTTAACCCTTGTATTTGCAAGATCTCTGAATCTGAAATCTGCCTCTTCAGGGAACTTTGCTGCGCCCTCTTCCCTTGTAAGCCCTTCCCACCTGCCGAGGTGAAGCTCACGGAAGGCATGAATCTTTACAGGCTTTATCTCCAGATACTTTCCTATAATCTCAGCCCCCTTGAATGCCCTCTGAAGGTCGCTTGAATACACTGCCTTTATCGGCTCTTTTGCAAGAAATGCCGCAATATTTTCCATCTGCAGGACACCTATGTCTGTTATATCCACATCAAAGTGGCCGTTGTAGCGGAACTCATGGTGGTTAACCACCTGGCCGTGACGGAGGAGATAGAGACGGGTAATGTTCATATCTTTATATTACCTCTGCAATTACAATTAAAATAAATAACACCTCTGACATCTCGCTCTGAAAACCGAACACATCTCCAGTTACGCCGCCTAATTTTTTTCTGAAAAATACTGTTATTAAATATATCATAAAAAGCATGACAGCTAAATAGGGAAGCGCAAGCCATCCTAAAAAGATTGTGGAGAAAAATAATGCAAGGAACGTTGCCGGCAAAAATTCTTTTATGCCTGTATTCTCTGTAAACGTCCTGCCGAGGCCGCTTGTTGGTCTCGCATAATCCGCCCAGTATGCCATTGGAACCATAGACCACCTGCCTATAACAGGGATAAGAAAGAGGATGTAATTTTTTATCTCTGTCTGCAGGCTGTTTATGGCAAGAAATTTTGTCAGGAGCAAAAGAATCAGCGCCACAACACCGATAGCGCCTATCCTGCTGTCCCGCATTATATCAAGCTTCTCTTCCCTTGTATTGCCGCCTGCAAGGCCGTCAATGGTGTCAGCAAAGCCGTCAAGGTGAAAACCGCCGTTGGTCAATATTAAAACTACTAAGACAAGGCCGCTTGCAATATCGGTTGGTAAAAACCTTGAAAAGAGGAGATTTGCGCCAACAAGGATTATCCCCTGAACTGCGCCGACCAGAGGGAAGAAGGCTGTACTCCTGCCCAGTTCCCTTTCTTCAACAGTGTCTTTGATTTTGACAGGGATAATCGTGAGGAGTTGCAGTGCGTATATAAAACCTTTCATCTTTTTGCTTCTGACTTCTGACTGCTGATTGCTGGTTCTTCTTCATCATTTCTATCAGATACGCCAGCCTCTCCAAAGGTTGCCATCTCGTTGTATATCTTCACGCCTGCCTCTATCAAAGAGATGCCGAGCGCAGCGCCTGTTCCTTCGCCAAGCCTCATATTAAGATTGAGTATGGGCTTCAAATCCATCCTCTCCAGCATTATCCAGTGTCCTCTTTCAACAGAGGTGTGCGCTGCGAACATATATTCTTTAACCTTCGGCTCAAGCTCATAAGCAATGAGCGCCCCTGCTGTTGATATGAATCCGTCAATAACAACAGGAATACGGTTTGCGGCTGCGCCCAGCACAAGGCCGGCAATGCCCGCTATCTCTGCGCCGCCGAGTTTTGCCAGCACATCCGTAGGGTCTTTCGGATTGGGCTTATTTATCCTAATCGCATCCTCTATGACCTTTACCTTGTTTTGAAAGGCGCTCTCATTTATCCCTGTGCCTTTGCCTGTAACATCAGCCACAGGCCTTTTTGAAAAGAGAGAGGCAATGGCGCTGGAAGGGGTTGTGTTTGCAATCCCCATCTCGCCTGTGCCGAAGATATGATAACCCTTTTTAGCATATTCCCCTGATAGTTCAATGCCCACTTCAATACACTTAATTGCCTCTCCCCTTGTCATGGCAGGCCCCTTGCGGATATTTTTTGTTCCCCTGATTATCTTTTTGTGTATGAGACCATCCAGATTGCCGAAATCATAATCAACGCCAATGTCAATAACCGCCACATCCGCTCCCGCATGTCTTGCCAGCACATTTATCCCTGCGCCGCCCCGCAGGAAATTCAACACCATCTGCGGCGTAACCTCTTTTGGAAATGCAGAAACCCCTTCCTCTGCAACACCGTGGTCCCCTGCAAAGGTAAATATCGCCTTTTTATTCAGCGCAGGCCGCGTATTTTCAGTGATGGCAACAATCCGCGCTGCGAATTCCTCCAGCCTTCCCAGACTCCCTTGCGGCTTTGTAAGATTATCAAGCCTCTTCTGCGCCTTTTCGTAAAATACAGGATTTAACGGCCTGATGGAATTTATTGTTTGTTCAAGTTTGGACATTTGAGACCCCCTTATAAATAATTTAGTGTCATAGAGTCATAGTCTTTTCCCTGCCCCCTGACTCTTTTTGATACTCTGTGCTATCTCAACCTCATCTCCATCCCGCTTACCACAAAATAGACCTCATCTGCAGCCTCTGCCATCTTCTGGTTTGAGATGCCTGATATATCCCTGAATCTTCTTGCCAACGGATTGTCAGGTACAATGCCAAGCCCAACCTCATTAGAAACAATTATGATATTTGTTTTGGATGCTTTGCAGGCAGAGATAAGAGAATGGATTTCTTTTGTAATTCCTCCCGCACCTTTGCCAGAGGGGCGATTGGCGGTGTGCATCATATTTGAAATCCACAACGTCAAACAGTCCAGCAGTATCACATCGTATCCAGTATTTTTTTTAATAACATCGGCGATCTTTATCGGCGACTCTATAGTCTTCCAGTTATTTCCCCTTTCTTTTTTGTGCCTCTTAATCCTTTGCAGCATTTCATTATCCAATGCCTCGGCAGTGGCAAGATACAATCTCTTTCCAGGAATTGACTCTGCCAGTTTTAATGCAAAGGCGCTCTTCCCTGAACGTGCCCCGCCTGTTACGAAGATAAGTTTAGTATTCAATTCCCTTCCTAGCTTTTACACCATTGTCAAACGGATGTTTTATCTTTAGCATCTCTGTAACATAGTCTGCCGTCTTTACAAGTTCAACATGAGCATCTCTGCCTGTTAATACCACCTCCAACCCTTCCGGCCTGTTTCTTAAAAAAGCTGATAATTCATCCAGCGAGAGCCAGCCTCCTGCAACGACACTGTTTATTTCGTCCAGAACGAGGAGGTTTACATCGCCCTTATCAATTCTTTTCTTTATTGCTTCAAAGGTATCTGTAATAGACTTTTGAAGCAGTTCCTTATCTGTATGTTCCTTTGTAAATATTGGATGCCGGACATTAGAGCGGATAAGCTCTATCTCAGGGATCTTCTTGAATATCTCCTTTTCTCCTGACGGCGCATCATCAAGTTTAAAGAACTGCACAAAAAGCGCCTTCTTCCCCTGGCCGGCAGCCCTTATAGTAAGGCCGATGCTGGCTGTTGTTTTGCCCTTTCCTTCCCCTGTGTAAATATGTATCAGGCCTTTTTTCATAAATAAGAAACCCATCCCTTTCCACCCCGATGTTATATCGGGACAGCTCCCGGTTTTAACGGGATTCCCTGTGTAGTTACTTTTAAAAAGTAATTGCGCATAGACTATCAAGTTTAAATCAAATGAGTCAATACAAAGTTTTATTTTTTTCCCTTTGACATTTTTTTTTCCACTTGCAATAATTGCCAAATGAAAGGGCTGGATGACCTTGGAAAATAAAAATTTAAAGATTACGCCGCTCCATCAAATCCATAAAGAACTTCATGCAAGAATGGTTCCCTTTGCAGGATGGGAAATGCCTGTGCAGTATGCCGGTGTGATAGAAGAACACCTCGTTGTCCGTAAGTCATGCGGGCTGTTTGATGTAAGCCACATGGGTGAGATAGAGGTATCAGGCGCAAAGGCCATTGAGGCAGTTCAAGGCATAACAACCAATGATGCATCTAAACTCAAAGATGGCCAGGTGCAGTATACGTTGTTATGTTATCCGAATGGCGGGGTAGTGGATGATGTTACGCTTTACAAATTCAGCGATACAAGATATATGTTTTGCGTAAACGCCTCAAACACAGAAAAGGACTTTAACTGGATTAAGGAAAATGCCGGCAGTATTGCAGATATTAAAAATCTAAGTAATTATTTTGGCCAGATAGCTATACAGGGGCCTCTGTCTCAGGAGGTTTTACAAAATACTTGCAATCTTGATTTATCTCTAATAAGGTATTACCATTTTAAAAATGTAAATGTCTTTGGCGCAGATGTTGTCATATCAAAGACAGGCTATACAGGTGAAGACGGGTTTGAGATTTATACTCCATGGGATGCGACAATAACGATTTGGCAAAGATTGATGGAGGCAGGCAATAAGTTCGGTATAAAGCCAATCGGCCTTGGGGCAAGAGATACATTGAGATTAGAGATGGGTTTCCCGTTGTATGGAAATGAACTTAACGAAAACACAACCCCTCTTGAGGCAGGTTTGCACAAATTTGTAACATTGGATAAAGGACATTTTATCGGCAAGGACGCATTGGTAAAACAGGCAAGGCAAGGTATAAATAAAAAGCTTGTTGGTCTTGAGATGATAGAATCCGGAATACCGCGGAGCCGCTATAAAATCTTTGCAAAGGGCAGGGCAATCGGTGAAGTAACAAGCGGAACAATGTCGCCGTTTCTTGGCAAGGCCATTGGCATGGGTTATGTAGAAACGGCATTTTCGCCTATTGAGACGGAATTAGCAGTAGAGATTAGAAATAAGATGGTAAGGGCTAAGGTTTCAAAAACCCGGTTTTATACAAGAGACACCGCTGCAAAGGCAGCAAACTAAAAAGAAAAGGAGAGGGAACTATGGAATTTCCAAAAGATTTAAGATACACCAAAGAGCATGAATGGGTAAGAATGGAAGGGAATGTAGCCACAATTGGGATTACCGATCATGCCCAGGATTCGCTTGGGGATATTGTTTACCTTGAGCTTCCAAGTGACGGGGCAGCCGTAACAAAGGATGAGACATTTGGCGTTGTTGAGTCTGTCAAAGCGGTGTCGGACCTCTATTCACCTATCAGCGGAACTGTCATAGAGATAAATGACGCGCTGGTTGACAGCCCTGAGGTTATAAATGGCGACCCTTACGGAGATGCATGGATGTTGAAGGTCGAGATGAATAGTCCGGCGGAAATAAAAGAATTGTTGACAGCAGATGAATATAAAAAGTATGTGGAGGAAGAAAAATAGTCATTGCAAACTGTAAAATGCAAAATGCAAAATATCTAATCTGCAATTTGCAATGTTCAATCTTCATTTTGCAATGGAGCATAGCGACATGTCATACATCCCCCATACCGAAAAAGATATACAGGAAATGCTCAAGGTCATTGGCGCGGAGTCTGTAGAAGACCTTTTTAAGGCAATTCCAGATAACCTGAGAGTAAAGAAGCCGTTAAACTTGCCTGCTCCTCTTTCTGAGCAAGAGCTAATTCAGGAGATGACAACTCTCAGCAGAAAGAATGCTACGGTAGAGGAGTATGTTTCCTTTCTTGGCGCAGGCGCATACAACCATTATATGCCAAGCATTGTAAATCATCTCATATCCCGTTCCGAGTTTTATACTGCCTATACACCATATCAGCCGGAAATCAGCCAGGGTACTTTACAAGCCGTATTTGAATACCAGACCCTTATATGCCAGCTCACGGGCATGGATGTGAGCAATGCCTCCATGTATGACGGCGCTTCTGCAAGTGCAGAAGCAGTCTTAATGGCCAGAAGGATTAATAACAGGTCAAAGGTTATATTATCTGCCGCCATTCATCCTGAATATCGCGGGGTAATCAATACATATCTCTCCGGAAATAGAGATAGTATAAAAGAAGTCTTTTACTGCACAGAGACAGGCAGGACAATGCCGGAGGCAATAGAAAAACTCCTTGATAAAGACACTTCATCCGTTGTTATCCAGCAACCGAACTTCTTCGGCTCAATTGAGGACATCAAAGCCATTGCTGAGGTTGTCCATAAAAATAATAGTATTTTAATCATTTCAATTGCAGAACCCATATCTTTGGGTCTGCTCAAACCACCGGGAGAACTTGGCGCTGATATTGTAATCGGCGAAGGACAGGCCTTTGGGAACGGCCTCAACTTTGGCGGTCCGTATCTCGGCTTTTTTGCAACATTAGAAAAGTATTTAAGGCAGATGCCGGGAAGGCTTGTTGGAGAGACTGTTGATAAAAGAGGAAAAAGCGGCTATGTCCTTACTATGGCTGCAAGAGAGCAGCATATCAGAAGAGAAAAGGCAACATCCAATATCTGCACAAACGAAGGGCTGTGCGCTCTGGCGGCGGCGATCTATTTAACAGCGCTTGGAAAAAACGGTTTGATGGAACTGGCAAGATTAAATCTATCAAAGGCAGAGTACCTGAAAAATGGGCTTGCAAATATAAAAGGAATTAAGCCGGCATTTACCGCTCCGACATTTAACGAATTTGTAATAGAACTGGATAAAGAACCTGATGGTGTGTTAAAGGCGCTTTTAAAAAAGGGTGTGATTGCAGGGCTTCAGCTAAAAGGGCTTTATCGTGAGCTTTCAAGGCATGTACTGATTTGCGCAACTGAGATGAATACCAAAGAGCAGATGGATGAATTGCTGGAGGGGCTGGAGAAGATAGCTACATAGATTATGTAATATAGGCATAAGAAAGGACCCGCAATGGACGAACCATTAATATTTGAAAAAAGTTCTGCAAAGAGAAAGGGCGTATCCGTACCAAAATCGGATTGCCCTGAAATTAATCCTCGTGATGTTATCTCAAAGGAATTTTTGCGTGATGACATTAAGGGATTCCCGGAGGTGTCTGAAATAGATGTTGTCCGCCATTTTACGAGGCTTTCTCAGTGGAATTTTGGCGTTGATACAGGTTTTTATCCCCTCGGCTCATGCACCATGAAGTACAATCCCAAAATAAACGAGGATATTGCAAGGCTTCATGGATTTTCCATGCTTCATCCTTACGAACCGGAAGAGCTGACACAAGGGGCATTGCAGCTTATGTATGAGCTTAAGGGGTTTTTGGCAGAGATAAGCGGCATGGATGCGGTTACTCTTCAGCCTGCTGCAGGCGCGCATGGAGAGTTGTGCGGTATGCTCATGATTGCAGCGTATTTTAAGGAAAAGGGAAGACCGCGAAAAAAGGTGATTATCCCTGATACTGCCCACGGCACAAACCCTGCAAGCTCTCATCTTGCCGGTTTTACTGTTGTCTCTGTGAAGGAAGAAAACGGCGGTATTATAACCCCTGAGGCAATAGCATCTGTCATGGATGAGGACACAGCGGCGCTGATGCTTACCAATCCGAACACCCTCGGCCTTTTTGAAAGGCATATAAAAGAGATTGCTGAGATAGTCCATAAGAAGGGCGGATTTATTTATTGCGACGGCGCAAATCTGAATGCGCTTATGGGTATCGCAAAACTTGGCGATATGGGCGTTGATGTGATTCAATTTAATCTTCATAAGACATTTTCAACGCCGCACGGCGGGGGGGGGCCTGGCAGCGGCCCTGTTGGCGTGAAAAAATCTCTTGAGCCATTCCTGCCGAAACCGAGGATAATAAAAAAGGGGAGGAGGTTTAGCCTTGATTATAATAGGCCAAAAACCATTGGAAGACTCAGGGCATTCTACGGCAACTTCGGCATTATGGCGAGGGCATACAGTTATATAAAGGCAATGGGGCCGGATGGTCTTAAAAAGGCTAGCGAGATGGCAGTGCTGAACGCCAACTACATAAAAGAGAGATTAAAAGACCGCTATCATCTTGCCTATGACCAGACCTGTATGCACGAGTGTGTGTTCTCGGACAAAGCGCAATCTGAAAAGGATGTGCATACGCTTGACATCGCTAAAAGGCTTATTGACTATGGTTTTCATCCGCCTACCATCTATTTCCCTCTTATTGTGTCGGGTGCGCTCATGATAGAGCCAACAGAGACGGAGACCAAAGAAACTCTGGATGGATTTATTGATGCCATGATAAAGATTGCAAACGAGTCAGAAGAAAATCCGGATATGGTTAAAAATGCGCCGCATACCACAAGGCTCGGCAAGCTTGATGAGACACGGGCAGCAAGAAATCCGATATTGAGATGGAAAAATAGCTGATAGCAACTATTATGAGCTATGAGCTAAACAGGAGATTTATTTATGGATAAAAACTTAGCAATAGAGGTTGTAAGGGTTACAGAGGCTGCTGCGTTGGCCAGCGCAAGGCTTATGGGAAGGGGTGATGAAAAGGCCGCTGATCAGGCTGCGGTGGACGCAATGAGAAAGGCATTTAATTCAATCAAGATGTGCGGGACAGTGGTTATAGGCGAGGGCGAAAGGGATGAAGCCCCCATGCTCTATATCGGAGAAAAGGTAGGCTGTGGAGACAACAACTCATCCGCAATAGATATTGCCCTTGACCCTCTGGAAGGAACCACCCTAACCGCAACAGGCGGGCCAAATGCGCTGTCAGTTATAGCCATTGCACAAAAAGGCAATTTCCTTCATGCGCCTGATACCTACATGGAAAAGATAGCTGTTGGTCCCCGGGCCAAAGGGGCAATTGACCTGAACAAGACGCCTACGGAAAATTTACGAAATATCGCTGACGCTCAAAAAGTAAATATTGAAGACCTTACGGTTATCATCTTGAAGAGGGACAGACACAAAGACCTTATTGAGGAGGTAAGAAGGGCCGGGGCGCGGATAAAGCTTATCCCTGACGGCGATGTGTCGGCAGCCATTGCCACGGCAAAAGAGGAGAGCGGCGTGGATGTGCTCATGGGCATCGGCGGCGCGCCGGAAGGGGTTATAGCCGCAGCAGCCCTGCGGTGTGTAGGCGGCGATATGCAGGGAAGACTCAAGCCGCGAAATGACGATGAAATAACGCGGGCAAAAAAGATGGGCATAAAGGATATAAATAAAATATACCACATAGAAGAACTTGCTAAAGGCGATGTAATGTTTGCGGCAACAGGGGTTACAGATGGTGATTTCTTAAGAGGCGTCAGATTTTTCGGCGGAGGCGCGGAAACCCACTCTGTTGTGATGCGGTCAAAGACTAGGACAATCCGATACATAACAGCGACTCACTATTTTAAACATAAGCCAAGTTACTAATCGCAGGCTAAAACCCCTGCCAAACTACATCTATATGAAGATGCGGATTCTTTATCCATTGTTTGTTTTATATTGTGCTATAATGCCGTCTTCTGCCCACGCTGAGGTTGAGATAGATGGACGCGAGCTATATCTTCACTGGTGCAGCCAGTGCCACGGCCTTGAAGGGAGGGGTGATGGTGTAAACTCTGCACCCGATACCGATATGCGGATAAATCCCAGGGATCATACTGACGCCTCTTATATGTCAACAAGGACAGATAAACAGTTAGAGGAGGTAATAAAGGGCGGCGGGATAAGTATAAGCAAGTCGGCTATGATGCCGCCATGGAGAGCTACCCTTACGGATAAGGAAATAAAGGCCGTAATTTTATACCTCAGGAAACTCTGCAACTGCCAGTTTGAAGGAGTTCTCTCGGATGAAAAACTTAGAAAAGCTTCTCCTGATTTCAAGTAGGATAGATATCGGAAAACAGATTAAAATAATGCGCAGGCTCATCTATATATTACCCCTTATCTTTCAAGTCATGCTTTTCTACAATGCCTATGTCTATGCAAACACCTGCATAGACTGCCACACCAATCCCAAATATAAGAAGGAAGATATAGAAAAGCTAAAAAAATGCCTCACCTGCCACGGCATTGCAGGCCATCCCTATAAGGATGCGGCTCCCAGGAAAGGGGTTATAGGGGTAGCAGAAGCTGCAGAGAAGGAGATTATTTCAGACTTAAAGGACATGGTCTTAATTCCTGCAGGTGAATTCCTTATGGGCACTGACGACAGGTTGAGGGATGAAAAACCCCTCCATGTTGTGTATCTCTGGGCTTTTTACATAGACAGGTTTGAGGTGACAAACGAGGATTACAAGAAATTTACTTCTGCCTCCGGTTACTATGCGCCGGATAATTGGGAATATGGCCGCTATCCGTCCGGAAAGGGGAAACACCCTGTAATATTTGTAAGCTGGAATGATGCGGATGCATACTGTAAGTGGCGCGGCAAGAGGCTTCCCCGTGAAAGGGAATGGGAAAAGGCAAGCAGAGGCGCTGACGGCCGCATATATCCATGGGGCAACAAATGGGATATGAATAAATCTAATAATCCCTTGAGTGGATATGAAGGCACAATGGAAGTCGGTTCATTTGAAGCAGGGAAGAGCCCTTACGGCCTTTACGATATGAGCGGGAATGTCTGGGAATGGGTTGATGATTATTATTTTGCGCACCCAGGATCAGATGCTGTGAGCCCCGAGTTTGGTCAGAAACATAGATTGTTAAAGGGCGGTTCATGGATGGATTGCTCGTTCTACACCTGCGGTATTTCGGCGCCTGTATTTAACAGGTCATTTTTTGATCCATCCATAAAGAATGACAGCTTCGGCTTCAGATGCGCTTCAGATGTAAAATAAAATTTATGCGGAAATTTAACGATGATAGATAAGAATAAGAAGATCTACGGCTATTTGCTCATAATCTCCAGTCTTTTTCTATTTTCGTGCTCCATAGAAAAGGCGTCCCAAATAGAAGGCATGGTATATATACCCTCCGGCGAGTTTATCATGGGAAGCGCAGATATTGACACAGAAGGCCTTGGAAAGGAGTTCGGTGAAAGAAAAGGCAGATACTATGAGGATGAAAAACCTGTGAGGAAAATATTTCTGAAAGGATTTTATATAGGTAAATACGAAGTAACTAATATGGAATATAAGACATTTGTTACTGCGGCAAACTATCCCCCTCCCCCAACATGGGTAAATACTATGTATCCTAACAGTGAAGCAAATCACCCTGTAACCAATGTAACATGGTTTGATGCCTATAACTACTGTGCCTGGGCAGGCAAGAGACTGCCCACAGAAGAAGAGTGGGAAAAGGCTGCCAGAGGCCCGAATGGGAACAAATATCCATGGGG